>QFNK01000180.1 GCA_003240795.1 Micavibrio aeruginosavorus
GTGGCTGATACCGCCGGTGAAGTAATTCGGATCGAACGCGGGATAGGATGCCAGCGCGTAAATCTCCCCCGTATGCACATCCATGACAACGGCGGATGCGCTGCGGTCCGCGACCATGCGCTGCTGCGCGAATCTTTGAAGTTCGGCATCGATGCTCAGGACGACGCGCTTTCCCTCGTGAGATTGAATGTTACGAAGTTCCCGCACCTCGCGGCCTACAACATTGACTTCGACTTGCGAGCTTCCGGCCGTGCCGCGAAGATCGCTATCGAATGTTTTCTCAATGCCACTTTTCCCGACCTGGAAGTTCGGCAGTGTCAGAAGTGGGTCCTTGTCGCCTTCCTGATCCTTCTTACTCGCGGCGCCGACATAGCCGATCAGGTGCGCGGTCGCGTCCGCGAACGGGTAGTGGCGCACCTCGCCCACATCGATGCTCATGGCCGGAAGGTCGGGCATATTCACCTCAACCGTTGCCACTTCCTCCCAAGAAAGGTCGTCCGCGACTTCGAGCGGCGTGTAGGACGGCGTGCGCTTGGCAAGTTTCAGGACTTTTTCAATCTGCTTGTCGTCAAGTTTGATCAGCGTTTGCAGCTGACGCAGGGACTGTTCCAGATCATCCGTCTGCTCCGGAATGACCAGCACGCGGAAATTCTGGTTGTTGACGGCGAAGGGCACGCCGAAACGGTCGACGATCTGGCCGCGTGCCGGCGCCATCATCTTCAAATTGATGCGGTTGTTTTCCGCGAGGGTTTTGTAACGGTTCCCCTCCACAGTCTGCAGCCATGCAAGGCGGCCGCCGAGGACGGCGAGAATGCCCGCCTGAAACGCACCGACGACGAAAGCGCGGCGGGAAAAATTGACGGCGCGGTCGTTTTCTTTTTCAATCGTCATGCGGAAATCCTATGCGGCGTGGATGATGCGGGCATCAACCTGTGAACGCCCTGGAGCAACAGCGAGGCAAGCGGGAACAACAGGATACTGAAGAACGCCGCAATCATCGACGGCTTTAAACTCATCATCGTTGAAAAAACCGATACCACCAGCCAGACAAAAACCGCGTTTGCCATGGCAAGCACGGCGAAGCCTATCCATACGGTGGTATAAGGCTGCCCCATCAGAAACAGGCGGGAGCGGCGCACGATCATCTGCAATCCCACCAGCGTCAGCGCACTGAGGCCGAGCGGCAATCCCGTCTGCAAATCCATGATGATACCGAGGAAAAACGTATAGTATGACGGCATGACCGTCGGTCTGTAGATGGCCCAGTAATACACCGCCATCAGAAGGAAGAACGGTTTGAAATCGCCCGCGTGCGGCATCGAAAAACTGACGACGTTGAGGAGCAGGAACAACAGGTTCACACCCTGCGCCAGCATCAGGCGAAGGGTCCAGCTGAAAAACTCCGCAGGGTAAAAATTGGACATAGGCTTTTTTAAAACATCCGCGCGGAATTGTCGCGCAGAATGTCGGCCGGGCTTACGATTTCTGTGATGGTTTTAGTAACCCAGACGCCCTTCGATCAGGTTCGGGTCTTCGGGGAAATCGACCACGCGCACATGGATGATACGCGAGATATCGGCATAAGGTTTCACGCGCGGCTGACCGTCCTTGCCGATCGTGATGATGCCGACAGGAAGGCCCGGTTTGAACATGCCGCCGTTGCCGGACGTGACGATACGCGTACCCGCGCGGACATCGCCGTCGACGGGCAGATATTTTAGAACAGGAAGGTCCGTATTGTCGCCGGTCAAGATCGCTTTCTGGCGCGAGCCTTCCAGAATTACCGGAACGCGGGAGTTTACGTCCGTGAGCAGAAGGATGCGTGCCGACGTGCGGCCGGATTCGATCACGCGGCCTACCAGACCGTCGCCGGAAAGAACCGCCTGCCCCTTCATCACGTTGTCGTCCTGCCCTGCGGAGATGATCGCGCTCTTGACATAGGAGTTGCCGGAATCCGCGATGACGCGCGCCGTGATGAAACGGTGCGTCGGGTCCGGCTTGACGTTGAGCAGCGCGTGAAGCGACTGGTTTTCGGATTCGAGCATCAGCGCCGTCTGGTACCATTCGCGGAGGCGGAGATTTTCGGCGCGGAGCTGCGCGTTTTCGGCGCGCAGTTCGGAAAGGCCCGTGACGCCGCTGGTAAATGTCGCGATCTGGCGGAAAGGCTCGCTCAAAACAATCAGAGCCGGGCTGAGAATATCGGAAACGGAGCTTCTGACGCCGCCGAAGACACCGGGGCGGACAAAGGAAACAGTGAGCAACAATGTCGCTGCAAGCATGAGAATAATAGAAGCCTGTCCGTTCCCGATATACTGGAACGGCGAGAAACGGACATAAACCCTGCTTCTGCTGTTACGACGCTTCAAAATGTCCCCACTTATAGGCCTTTTGCCCGCAACGACGCGGATAATTACGATCCTACGTGAACTTCGTTAAATTTATCGAAAAAACCGTGCGCAGTCCATGCGTTATCAACGATTTTTTAAAAGTTTTTATGCTTCGCGGCCGCAACAAGAGAGGTACGGAAAGATCCTAGTAATTTCCAACGAGGACGTTGCGGAGGACTTTGTACTCTTCAAGCGCGTGGCCAGTGCCAAGCGCAACGCAGGATAGCGGATCGTCCGCAATCGTCACGGCAAGGCCCGTTGCATGGCGCAGGACGAGGTCGAGGTTGGACAGCAGCGCGCCGCCGCCCGTCAGGACAATGCCCTTTTCCACGATATCGGCGGCCAGTTCCGGCGCGGTGTGTTCCAGTGCGACCTTCACGCCCTCGATGATCTGGCCGACAGGTTCCGCCAGGCTTTCCGCGATCTGGCGTTCCGTGATCGTGATTTCTTTCGGTACGCCGTTCATCAGGTCGCGGCCTTTGATCTTCATCGTGCGCCCCTCACCGTCCGGCGGGATGCAGGCGGAGCCGATTTCCTTCTTGATACGCTCGGACGTCGACTCACCGATCAGCAGGGAATGGACGCGGCGGATATAGGCGATGATGGCCTCATCCATTTTGTCACCGCCAACGCGGACGGAGCGCGAATAGACGATCCCGCCGAGCGAGATAACCGCAACTTCGGTCGTGCCGCCGCCGATATCAACGACCATGGAGCCCGTGGCCTCCATGACCGGAAGACCTGCGCCGATCGCGGCCGCCATCGGCTCCTCGATCAAATGCACTTCGCTGGCGCCTGCGCTTTCAGCGGCTTCCTGAATGGCGCGGCGCTCAACGGCGGTGGAGCCGGACGGCACGCAGATAATCATTTTCGGGGAAACGAAGGAGCGGCGATTGTGTACCATGCGGATGAATTCCTTGATCATCGCCTCGGTCACTTCGAAATCCGCGATAACACCGTCGCGCATCGGGCGCATGGCGGTGATGTTGCCCGGCGTGCGGCCCAGCATCTGCTTGGCGCGGTTGCCGACGGCGAGAACCTTTTTCTTGCCCTGGTCCATGGCGATGGCGACGACCGACGGTTCGTTCAGGACGATCCCCTGATCACGCACGTAAACGAGCGTGTTCGCGGTGCCGAGGTCGATAGCCATATCGGCGGACATAAAACCAAAAAGCTTTGATAACATTGGCGCTTTTCCAACAAGAACGGAGTGGTGATTGAGGTGTAGTCGAGGTATAGCAAAGATAATTTCATGACGCATCAGGGAATTTAAGCTTTTCCACGGAGACGTGAATTATTCCCTCTTCCTCATCAGTGCAGCCCGTCACCGCCGACCCAACACGAGAAAAAGACCCGCAGGAAAACCGGCGGGCCTTTGAATTCTTCGCAACGATGCGATACCAAAAAGGCGATTAGCCCTGGCGTGCCTTAAAGCGCTTGTTCGTCTTGTTGATGACGTAAACGCGTCCACGGCGCTTGATAACCTTGCAGTTACGGTCGCGTTTTTTAAGGGTTTTCAAAGAGTTAACAACTTTCATGGGGCGTTCTTTCCGTACCAGAATCTTTCAAATGTGGGCGGACAATAGCCAATCCCCGCAAAGCTTGTCAAGGCTGGAATCTCCTTATTTTCCGCAAGTTTTTTTAAGAAGCATTTTATGCACTTTTAACCGCCCCCTAACCCCGAGGGCGCACAATTGAAATATATTTTCATAATTCAAACATCACTGGGGACACAACATGATCGCACAGGATGCAAAGACGCTTGCGGATGATTTTCGCACCGCCCTCGGGACAGATCAGCTCAGCCTTCATTATCAACCTGTTTTCAAACTGGAAGACAGCCGCCTGATCGGGTTCGAGGCGCTGATGCGGTGGAATCACCCCTCCCACGGGATGATCCCGCCCAGCACCTTTATCCCCGTTGCCGAGCAGTCAGGCCTGATCGTCGAGGCCAGCCGCTGGGCGGTGCGCGAATCCTGCCGCGCGCTCGACCGTATGGGGCGCCGCGCAGGTTTTCGGGACGAGCTGTTCATGAGCGTCAATTTCTCCGCCAAGGATTTCGCGGAAGAAAATTTCCTCGATCAGCTTTATACGATCATCAGCGAGACGGACACCGC
>QFNK01000001.1 GCA_003240795.1 Micavibrio aeruginosavorus
GCTGTAGGCTGCGCTGCCATCTTGGTGGAAGCCGCAATATTCGCCCGGAAAGGCGTTCAGGAACGCCTCAAGCCGTGATTTTTCCAGCGCAAGGCGGTCCGCACCCGTCAGGGGTGCGAGCAAGGTGCCGAAGAAGGAAGATGGTTGACGGGCGGGTTTCATAATTTCTGGTTAATTTTACGGGTACGCCGCAAAGAAGGAAACAGAAAAATGAAACTGCGGCGTCAGGAAATAACGAGGGCGAAGCGCGATTGCATGCGCGGCGCATTTTCCGTGATGAAACGGGCGAATTCGCGCCTGTCGTCATCATTTCCCAATTGATGTATGTGATTGCCGACCATCTCCAGAGTTTCCTGGGTGGTATTCCATGGCGTGTTCGCATGCGATTTGTAATCGCCATACAGGCCGTTGAATTTTGCCATGGTAAGACCCGGCATGATCGCCTGCATGTCGGCATCGGTGCATTCCGTCCAATGGCGTCCCTGCAGAACCTGATTGCGCGCCGTGTTGAGTGTTACGGACGTGGCCGCCTCGTCCTTGCGAAGAAAGCTTCGCAATGCATCGAGGTAGCTGCTTTGGGCATCCGACATGGATGCGGGATTGCTTTCGGCGGTTTGCCTGAAGATTTTTTGCATTTTCACACCTTCTTTTGGTTGTGCAGTAACAGTCTGACTTAACTTATGTCAATAAATTTGTTGTTTTTGGTACGGTCAGAGCCTATAAGGCTCAAAATCAGATAAGGAGAAGTGCCCAATGTCCCTGTCCCAAATCTTTGTCCAGCCATTCTACGAAGGCGCAGACGACCGCCTTACCGCGTGCCTGAACCGCATGGCTGCCCTTGTACCCGTTCAGGAAACGCAGGCCGTCAGCCCCAGCGCAGTGAGCAGCGCCGCCGCCGCTGCCGATGGTATAGGCACGAACAAAGCATTCCGCGAACTGGCGTCCAGCATTTCCTCTATGGTGCATCTCGATGGAAATCAGAATATCTGCGCGAAACCGGATATTCAGAACAAGCTGTTCAATGCGTTTGAAGCCTTCAATGCGGCGATTGTGAATGATCAGACGGTTTCCCTGACGGATGCGGGCAAGCAGCATTTTGCGGATTGCAAACGCTCCCGCGAGGTTTATGCCGGCATGCTGCATGGCGGTCTGGGTGCCACGACTTATCAGGTCAACTGGCCGGCCATGAAAATCGCGTAAATAAAAAACCCGCCGGATGGCGGGTTTTCTTTTGATCCTTGCAATCGTTTAGTAGCGGTAGGCGTCCGATTTGAACGGGCCTTGCTGTTCCACGCCGATATAATCGGCCTGTGCTTTGGACAGTTTCGTCAGTTTCGCGCCGAGCTTTTCGAGGTGCAGCATGGCCACTTTCTCGTCCAGGTGTTTCGGCAGAACATAGACCTTGTTTTCGTACTTGTCGGCATTGTTCCAGAGTTCGATCTGCGCCAGCGTCTGGTTCGTGAAGGAAGACGACATCACGAAAGACGGGTGGCCCGTCGCGCAGCCGAGGTTCACAAGACGGCCTTCGGCCAGCAGGATGATACGCTTGCCGTCCGGGAATTCGATCTCGTCAACCTGCGGCTTGATGTTGTGCCATTTCATGTTGCGAAGGCCTTCGACCTGAATTTCGTTGTCGAAGTGACCGATGTTGCAGACGATCGCACGGTCTTTCATGGCGCGCATGTGGTCAACCGTGATGATGTCGATGTTGCCCGTCGTCGTAACGAAGATGTCGGCGCGCGGTGCGGCTTCTTCCATCGTGACGACTTCATAGCCTTCCATGCAGGCCTGAAGCGCGCAGATCGGGTCGATTTCCGTGACCAGAACGCGGACGCCCTGGGACGCCAGAGATTCCGCGGAGCCTTTGCCCACGTCACCGAAACCGGCAACAACGGCAACCTTACCGGCCAGCATGACGTCCGTCGCGCGGCGGATACCGTCCACGAGGGATTCGCGGCAGCCGTATTTGTTGTCGAATTTGGATTTCGTCACGGAGTCGTTGACGTTGATGGCAGGAACGGCGAGCGTGCCTTTTTTCGCCATTTCATAGAGGCGGAGAACACCCGTCGTCGTTTCTTCGGAGATGCCCTTCACATCCTTCATCAGGTCCGGATAGTCCTTGTGCATGATGGAGGTCAGGTCGCCGCCGTCATCGAGGATCATGTTGGCCGTCCAGCCGTTCGGGCCCTTGATCGTCTGGTGAATGCACCATTCGGCTTCCTCGTTCGTCTGGCCTTTCCAGGCGAATACCGCGCAGGTGCCTTTTGCGGCGATAGCAGCCGCGGCGTGATCCTGCGTCGAGAAAATGTTGCAAGAAGACCAGCGCACTGTCGCGCCCAGAGCTTCGAGCGTTTCGATCAGGACGGCCGTCTGGATCGTCATGTGAAGGCAGCCCGCAATGCGCGCGCCTTTCAGCGGCTGGGACGCGCCGTATTCCTTGCGCAGAGCCATCAGGCCCGGCATTTCGGTTTCTGCGATGTCGATTTCCTTGCGGCCCCATTCGGCGAGGGAAATGTCTTTGACCTTGTAGTCGTTTTCGACGGTTTTCGGCTGGGCTGTCATGTTTGCTCCTCATCTTGAGAGAATGTTAAGAATTCCGTGCCAAGACTTAGTGGGATAGACCCTAAAAAGCAAGCGACAAAGACATCCGCATGAAGACATCAGATTTCAATGAAAAGGCAGGCCCGGCAAGGTATGGAAGCCTGCCCAGCCCCGTCCATCCGCATGGTTTCCAGATCCTCCTGAAAGACCAGAATGGCCGCGATGTGCCGGTTGGCGAGTATATCGTTCTGAATACAAAGGAAGATCCGGCGATCTCCGCCCGCAAGGTGTCAAACCTTGTGTCCGTTCTGGGCGGCCGGGACGATGCCGTTCCCCTTGGCGCGGATGTTGAGGCAAGGACGCTGTATCAGGTCGTCAGCGAGAAGGACGATAAAGGATTTGCGAATATCATTTTCTATGAGCTGGGGTTTGAGGGCGTTTCTTCGGAAAACGCGCTCTTGAAAATCAAATCCGCGGGCAGCGATGTCCGCGCATATTGTGAAGGATTTGCGGAGGCATGCAGCGCGTTCCCGTTGAAGAGGGCGGTTGCACCTGTGCAGGTATCGACGACGGTGCCGGAAGGACCGTCGCGCCAGATTTAACGGATTGGCGCAATCAGAACCGATTTATATCCCTGTGCTCGATCGAGACAGGGATATTTTTTTGCTGCAGCCACGCGCCGATTTCTTCTGCAACAAAAACGGAGCGGTGCTTGCCGCCCGTGCAGCCGAGGGCGATCGTCAGATAGCTTTTCCCCTCTTCGCCGTACAGGGGAAGCAGGGGTTCGATCATCGTTTTAAAATTGTTCAGGAACGGCGCGAGCGCGGCATCTTTGGCGATGTAATCCTGCACTGGCTTGTCCCGGCCTGTCTGGGGACGGAGGGTTTCATCCCAATGCGGGTTTTTCAGGAAGCGCACATCCATAACCATGTCCGCCTCACGCGGAAGGCCGTTTTTAAATCCGAAAGACAGGATCGTAACGGAAACCTTGTTCTCCGCCGCGCCGCCGCACAATCCGGCAAGGACGCGGCGTAGGTCGTGAATGGAAAGCTCAGTTGTATCGATGATGGAATCCGCAATGCCGCGCAGGTCGTAAAGCAGCGCCAGCTCCCGTTTGATGCCCGCGCTGACGGGGCGGTCGACGGCGAGGGGATGTTTGCGCCGCGTTTCGGAGAAGCGTTTTTGCAGCACGGCCTCATCACAGGTGATCATGAACAGGCGGGATTGAAGCGATTTTACCTTGGCGATGATCGCCTGCGGATCAAAACCGCGGGTACGGGTGTCGATGCCGATGGCGATAGGTTTGGCCTGATCCGTCGTTCCTTCTAGCAGCGCGTCCAGCAGGGTCAGGGGGAAATTGTCGAAAACCTCATAGCCGAGGTCTTCGAGCACCTTGAGCGCGGAGGACATTCCGGCGCCTGACAGGCCTGTGATGAAGAGGGGAGGATTGATCGGCTGACTCATGAAAATTGATTTTAAGCGTTTTCAAAGACCTTGCATTAAAATTCTGTGTCACAGCTTCGCGGCTGGCGAGAAGTGCGAGAGAGTTCTTTATGCCTTATTCAGAACGACGTTGAAGCGTGCGCCGATGATGTCGCCCGCGGCGTTGCGGAGGTTTTCCGCCCAGATCTGGCCGCCATGGGCTTCGACGATCTGTTTGGAGATGGAGAGGCCGAGGCCGGAGTGGTTGCCGTAATTTTCATGCGGCCGTTCGGTGTAGAAGCGTTCGAAAATCGTGTTCAGCTTGTTCTCCGGAATGCCGGGGCCTTCGTCTTCCACGGTGATGACGATGCGCTCGCCCTGAATTGCGGCACGAACGGTGACGCGGCCATCATCGGGAGAGAAGGACAGGGCATTCGTTATGAGGTTGCCGAAAACCTGTGAGAGGCGGTCGCGGCTGCCTTTGACGAAAATGCCTTCGCCTTCGGGCAGGTTCAGGACAATCTTGCTGTCTTCTGCCTCGTCATTGTCATTGCCGCGCTTGAGCGGTGCCTTATAAGCGTCGCGCAGGCCGTAGAGCAGGACTGAAAGATCGACCGTGCTCATTTCCTCGCGGCTCAATTCCGCATCGATACGGGACGCGCTGGAGATGTCGGAGATCAGGCGGTCCAGCCGCTGGACGTCGTGCTGGATGATATCGAGCAGTTTTTTGCGGTTGTTTTCGTCCGTGATGCGAGCGGCGGTTTCCACCGCGCTGCGCAGGGAGGTTAGCGGGTTTTTGATTTCATGCGCCACATCCGCACCGTATCGACGAAGAAACTGGAAACGCGCATTTTGTCCGCGATCCAGTTCACGGCGGATATGCTCGACATGAACGAAGCGTATGTTTCAAAAACGCTTGCCGATATGGGCCTGCGTGCGCCGCGCCGCGCGTTTCCGGAAGCTTACCTTAGCCATGTATCGGAAGCACTGACCCGTGCGAACTGGGAAGTGGGCGGGCCGAGCGCTTCGACCATCGATATGAAACGCTTCTGGGACGATATCGGTGATATTG
Organism: Micavibrio aeruginosavorus; assembly: GCA_003240795.1. Classification (GTDB taxonomy): domain Bacteria; phylum Pseudomonadota; class Alphaproteobacteria; order Micavibrionales; family Micavibrionaceae; genus Micavibrio_A; species Micavibrio_A aeruginosavorus_B. The sequence goes on from QFNK01000001.1 coordinate 5,036, forward strand.
AACCAGCACCGCGCAAGGATGTCAGCCGTCAGGACACATCCGTCGGATTATCCTGACGCATTGCGTTAGTCGTTGAACTGCCATTGATGGCGGCCCATCGGCGTGACTTCGTTGCCTTGCGGTTGCTGTTGCTCTTGTTCCGGCTGGGGCGTTGTGAGCGGGTTTTGCTCTTGTTCAGATCCGATCAGGCGGCCGAGAAGGTCATCGAAGCTGAATTCATTCGAGACATCGCGAATGTTGTAATAACTTTTCGCCGGTTTGCCTGATGCCGTCGTCATGATGTCGCGCCAGACGCTTGCGGGGATCATACCGCCTGTGACCCGTTTCATCGGGGAGTTGTCATCGTTTCCAACCCATACCGCGCCCGCATATTGATTGGTGAAACCGATGAACCACGCGTCGCGTGATTCCTGTGACGTTCCGGTTTTTCCGGCGGCGGTGTAGGGGCCCTGTGCCGCGCGTCCGGTTCCGTATTGAACCACGTTCTGCATCATGCCGGTCAATTGATAGACGTAGCCGCGGGCAATGACCTGGCGTGCGGTCACGTCTTTGGGGCGTTCGTAAATGGTTGTGCCTTGCGCGTTCTTTATATTGATGATCGCGAACGGTTCAACCGCGACACCGCCGCGCCCCAGCGTAGCATAGGCTGTGGTCATTTCGATCATCGGTACGCCGTTGCTGCCCAATGCCAGGGAAAGGTTCGGCTCCAGCATCGCGGTGATGCCGAGGCGGCGGGCGAGGGAGATGACGTTGCTTGCGCCCACATCCTGCATCAACTGCACGGACACGGTGTTCAGCGAGCGGGTCAGCGCTTCGGTCAATGTGACCTCGCCGAAATATTCCCCGCCGTAGTTTTTCGGTGTGTAGCCGTTGATCGTGATGGGCGAATCCATGATCGTCGAATTCGGGTTCCAGCCATGTTCGAGGGCGGCCAGATAAACGATCGGCTTGAACGATGAACCGGGTGAGCGGAGCGCGTGGGTCACGCGGTTATATTCGCTCAAATCATAATCGCGGCCGCCGACCATCGCGACGACGGCGCCGTCCAGCGCCATGATCATCGCGGCGCCTTGCGTGACCTTGTATTGTTCACCGTAGGTTTGAAGCGCGTTGGTGATGGAAGATTCGGCCCGTGCCTGAATGTCCTTGTCGAGCGTTGTCTCTACGATGATGTCTTCTTCGGGAATGCCGATGGCGCCTTCGATCTGGCTTACGACGTAATCGGTGAAGTAGCGGATCGTGTCACCGCTGGACGGTTTGCGCGGCGGGGCGGGCGGCAGTTTATCAAGCTTTTTAAATTCCGCATCCTTCAGGTATCCGGCGTCATGCATCGCGGCCAAGACCACGCGCGTTCTTTGCGCCGACAGGCTCGGGTTCGAGGACGGCGAATAGCGCGAAGGGGCCTTCAAAAGGCCTGCGAGTGTCGCGGCCTCACGGATCGTCAGTTCTTTTGCGGATTTGTTGAAGTATACGCGTGATGCGGCGTCGATGCCGTATGCGCCGGCGCCCAGATAGACGCGGTTCAAATACGCGCTCAGGATTTCATCCTTGGTCAGTTTCGTTTCGAGCCACAGGGCGAGCATCGCTTCCTGAACCTTGCGTTTGAGCGTGCGGTCGCGGGAGAGGAACAGGTTTTTGGCGAGCTGCTGCGTGATGGTCGATCCGCCCTGCGCGTAGGTGCCCTTTACGATGTTCACGGCGAAGGCGCGCGCTATGCCGATTGGGTCGATGCCGAAATGGTAATAAAAACGTCTGTCTTCGATGGCGAGGATCGCTTCGGGAACGTGTGGGGGCAATTCCTTTACCGATACCGTGTCGCCCTTGATATCGCCGTAGCGGTCTATGATGGTGCCGTCATTCGCCTTGATCGTGATGGTCGGGCGGCGTTCGAAGATCATCTGCTCCGTAATGTCGGGCAGTTCGCGCGCGAACCAGGCGAGCGTCAGGCCGATCAGCAGCGCGCCCCAGAGGGCGCAGACGAATGCCCATTTGATGCCTGTCTTCATGAATGCGCCCATGCCGCCTTCATCCTTTGCGTTCGATCTTCTGTTGTTTGCTTTTTTGGCCATGGGCTTTTATGTACGGAAAATGGTGAAATCATGACGATTTCGTCGAGGTTTAGCGGAAAAAGGCTAGTTTCTCAACGGTTTTCGCCGCGAAGGGCAAGGTTGTGCCCCGTCATGTCATAAACAGTGTCGCCAGCCCGAGAAAGGCGAAAAAGCCGGTGACGTCGGTAATCGTCGTCAGGAATACGGAGGACGAAATCGCCGGGTCCTGCCCGTATTTGTGGAGAAGAATCGGCACGCCCGCGCCGAAGATACCGGCGGTGATCAGGTTGATGATCATCGCCATCGCGATGACGAGGCCGAGCGTGACGTTGTGGAACCACAATCCCGCGATCAGGCCGACGGCACAGGCGAAAATACAGCCGTTGATAAAGCCGACAAGCCCTTCCTTGATAATCGCGCGGCGGGCGTTGGAGCTGGAGAGTTCGCGCATGGCGAGGGCGCGCACGGCGACGGTGAGTGCCTGCGTTCCGGCATTGCCGCCCATGCCTGCGACAATCGGCATCAGCACGGCGAGGGCCACGACCTTTTCAATCGTCGCGCCGAATAGGGATACAACGCTTGCGGCCATGAAGGCGGTGACGAGATTGACGGCAAGCCAGCGGGAGCGGGACAGGCTGGTTTTCAATACCGCCTGATAAAGGTCGCTTTCCTCAACCCCGGCGAGTTTCAGGATATCTTCCCCGGCCTCTTCGTCGATAACGTCGATGATGTCGTCGATGGTGATAACGCCGACAAGGCGGCCGTCTTCGTCCACGACAGGGGCGGAGCCAAGGTCGTCGCGGCGGAAGAGGTGGGCGACTTCCTCCTGGTCCATCGTGGCCGGAATGATGTGGACGTCGTCGAGCGTGAGTTCGTCGATTTTTTCGGAGCGTTTCGCGCGGACGAGGCGGTTGAGCGGAATTTCCCCCACCACATGATAATAAGGGTCGATGACGACGAGAAAGTTGAAGTCGTCGGGCAGCTCGTCGGCGGCGGCGCGCAGATAGTCGATGGTTTTACCGACCGTCCAGAATTGCGGGATCGCGACATATTCGCGTTGCATCAGACGTCCGGCGGATTCTTCCGGATAGCTCAGACCTTCTTCGAGGACAATACGGTCACGCGCGGAAAGTTTTTTCAGGATTTCCTTCTGGAAGACGGGGTCCAGATCCTCGATCAGATCCAGCGCGTCATCGGATTCCAGTTCGGAGACGATCTTCGCGACTGCCGCCGGCGGCATGTCGGACAGGATTTCCGCGCGCATCTGGTAATCAAGGTGCGCGTAAACATACGGGTCGATCAGGCCGCTGTATTTTTCGAGGAAGTCGTGGCGGTCCTGGCGGTCGATCTTGTGGAAGAGGTCGGCCATGTCCGCTTCGGACAGGTCGCCGAGCAGATCTTTCAGCTGCTCGGCATCTTCTTCATAGAGAGCATCAAGGATCGCCGCGATACGTTCGTCACTTAAGGAAAAGCCTTCTTCGGCCATTTCCTCGAGCAGTTCAGCCGTCGTTTCGGCTTCCCTTTCCCTCAGCGTGGAGGGCGACGTATCGTTCATAGGCGTCCCCTTGGGTCATAGTGTTAAGCGGCGTTAGCTTTCTTTTCTTCCTCGTTCGCCTGCACTGCTACGCTGGCGATTGCGGAAATATTCAGGATGCCGCGCGGCGTGACCGACGGCGTCAGGATATATGACGGTTTCGCCATGCCAAGCAGCATCGGGCCGATTGGAATACCTTCGCCCAGAACCTTCAGAAGGTTGAAGGAAATGTTCGCGGCCTCCAGATTAGGCATGATGAGCAGGTTCGCATCGTTTTTCAATGTCGAATTCGGCATCAGCGTTTTGCGGACTGTTTCGGACAGCGCGGTATCAGCATGCATTTCGCCGTCGATCTCTAGTTCCGGCGCGCGTTGTTTCACATCGATGGTGGCCGCGCGCATCTTGAACGCGCTGCCCCCTTTGTGGCTGCCGAAGTTGGAGTAGGAGAGCATGGCGACGCGCGGCACGATACCGAAGCGGCGGATTTCCTCTGCCGCCATCAGCGTCATTTCGGAGATTTGCGCGATGCTCGGGTCCGGGTTCACGTGCGTGTCGCAGATGAAATAGATCCCTTTCGGCACCAGCAGGGCGCGGAGCGCGGCCGCCGTTTCTACACCGGGTTTCAGGCCGATGATGTCCTGAACATGCTTCATATGATCCTGGAAATCACCGACGGTGCCGCAGACGATAGAGTCCGCTTCGCCCAGATGAACCATCAATGCGCCGATCACGGTCGGCGACGTGCGCACGACCAGCTTTGCAACGGCAGGGGTCACGCCGCGGCGTTCCATGATCGTGTGATAGGTTTCCCAGTATGTCTTGTAGCGCGGGTCATCCTGCGGATCGCAAAGGTCGAAATCCACGCCTTCCTGCATACGCAGGCGCTGGCGCTTGATGCGGGTCATGACGACGTCGCGGCGGCCGATGATGATCGGGCGGGCGATTTTTTCATCCAGAACCATCTGGATCGCGCGGAGGACGTGGTCTTCTTCCCCTTCGCAATAGACGATGCGTTTCGGCGCTTCCTTCGCGTGGCTGAACACGGGGCGCATGACCATGGTCGAGCGCGTGTTGTTCTGCTGGAGCTTTTCACGGTAGGCGTCCCAGTCCTTGATCGGACGCGCGGCGACGCCCGTGTCCATTGCGGCCTTTGCCACCGCCATCGACAGTTCGATGATCAGGCGCGGGTCGAACGGTTTCGGGATCATGTATTCGGGGCCAAATTCAAGAGCCTCGCCCGGATAGGCGGCCATGACTTCGTCCGTGGGTTCGCGGCGTGCGAGGGCGGCGATCGCCTTGACGCACGCGATTTTCATTTCTTCGTTGATCGCCGTTGCGCCGACGTCAAGCGCGCCGCGGAACAGGAACGGGAAGCAGAGGACGTTGTTCACCTGGTTCGTAAAGTCGGAGCGTCCCGTGCAGATGATGGCGTCAGGCTTACCCTTGCGTGCTTCGTCCGGCATGATTTCCGGTGTCGGGTTCGCGAGTGCCATGATGAGGGGCGCTTCACCCATTTTTGCGACCATTTCGGCGTTCAGTGCTTTCGGGCCCGAAAGGCCGAGGAAGATGTTCGCGCCTTCGAGCGCGTCAACCAGTTCGCGCGCGTTCGTGTCGTTCGCGAATTGCGCCTTGTACGGGTCCATGCCTTCCGGACGGCCTTTGTAGATGACGCCGTTGCGGTCGCAGACGATGATGTTGTCTTTCGGCATGCCGAGCGAGACCAGCAAATTCAAGCAGGCCAGAGCGGAGGCGCCCGCGCCGTTGGCGACGAGTTTGACGTCCGTGATTTTTTTCTCTTTCAGTTCCAGCCAGTTCAGGATGGCGGCGGAGACGATGATCGCCGTGCCGTGCTGGTCATCGTGGAAGACGGGGATTTTCATGCGCTCACGCAGGCGGCGTTCGACTTCGAAACATTCCGGCGCCTTGATGTCTTCAAGGTTGATACCGCCGAAGGACGGCTCCAGACGCGCGATGGTTTCCACCAGCATGTCGACATCGGTTTCATCTATTTCGATATCGACGGAGTCGATGTTCGCGAATTTCTTGAAGAGGACGGATTTACCCTCCATCACAGGCTTGGACGCCAGAGCGCCGATATTGCCGAGGCCGAGAACGGCGGTGCCGTTGGAGATAACTGCAACAAGGTTTCCGCGCGATGTGTAGTCCAGCGCTTTCAGCGGGTCTTTTTCGATCTCAAGGCATGGAATGGCCACGCCGGGGGAATAGGCGAGCGCAAGGTCGCGCTGCGTCGTCAGCGACGTCGTCGGTTTGATGGAGATCTTACCGGGGGTCGGCAGGCGGTGGTAATCTAAAGCTGCCTGGCGGAGTTCATCATCGGACATGGTATTCTTAAGCCTCTATTTCGGTTTTTGTCGTAAACGGATTAAAGTTCGTGTTCGTATCGTAGTGGTCTTCTTGCTCCGCCACCTTGATCCTTCGCACAACATATAATGTGATCGGCATTGCCGCCAGCTCCCATAACACTTTTGCCGCCCACATGGAAAGCCCGATCATAAGCAGGTCTGCCATGCCGTAAACCCCGGCAAAGGCGAGGGCGGTAAAGATCGCCGTGTCGAAAAACTGCCCGGCGAGGGTGGAGGCTGCGAAGCGCGTGGCCATGTGGCGGCCCTGAAATGCGACCTTCATTCGGGCCAGTACATAGGAATTAACAAATTCCCCAGCGAGATAGGCGGCCATGGAGGCCGCGACAATGCGCGGAACGCTGCCCAAAGTCTGGGCAAAAGCGTCCTGATGCGCCCAGAAATCCGCTGGCGGGACGATGATTGCAAGGTGGTAGAAGGCCGACATCAGCAGGAGGGACGCAAATCCCGTCCAGATGACCCGCCGGGCGGCGGCGTAGCCGTAAACCTCGGTCAGCACGTCATTAAAAATATAGGCGAGGGGGAAAATCAGCGTTCCGGCCGTCAGGTCGAACGGGCCGGCCGCGAAAACCTTGCTTTCCAGCGTGTTGGAAATAAGCAGCGTCGCGGTGAAAAGGCCTGTAATGGGAAGGAGGTATTTATGATTTTTCAATAAGATACGCCCTTCGCTCTGCAGGAAACTTTTATTTTACCGTCCGTTCTTGAAAAAGAAGGATGGTGCGGCCAAGAAGACTCGAACTTCCACGGGATTTCTCCCACAGCGACCTCAACGCTGCGCGTCTACCAATTCCGCCATGGCCGCGGATTACCCTATCGGGCAGAGGTTTCCTATCAAAACGAAAGCGCGGGGGCAAGAACCTCCTGCGCTGCGTCGCAAGATATCTAGAGAAAGGATTTCCTTCCGTCAATAGATTGTTTTTAGGAAGGTAGGCTTATGCAGTAGCAGCCGGCGCGCGTAGGTTTCTGGCTGTTTATGTCGCAGAATCCGGCCTTTCTGTAACCGGACGTAATACTTGAACAAAGAATTTCTATCCGTTCAGGCGGGACGCAGTCTTTTAAAGATTCGCGAATATTGAAGCGAAGAAGCGACATATAAACAGCCGTATTTTGGACAAGTGTGTTTTGACGTATCGGCGTAACTTCCGCGAATTTTTCCGGTGCTGTCAAATTGTCGCCTCTGGCAATAAGTGTGGCAAGGATGGCTTTTAGGCAAGGAGGAAGTTTTACCGGATTTCCATCAACGGTCACAACGGCCTTTGAAAATGCCTGCTGCGGTGATTTTGTTATGACGAACGGCCCATATGCCAGAATATTGTTATTAAACATTTTGGACAGGCGCTTTTCGGCCTGAATTTTTAACTCCTGACGGATTGATTTTTTTTCTTCTACCTGTTTTTTAAATTCAACGCCTTTGGGATCCCACGTGTAAAGCCCTTTCAGCGTGATACATTTTGTGATCTTTTCCAAATCATCCAAAGGTATTTTATTTTCAAGCTGTGCTTTTATCCGTTTGCGCATATTGCAAAGATGGACGTGTGCAGGCTTTCGATTGTCTTTCGATATGGCTGTGTCAGGAATGGCTTGCTGTATCGCGTTGATTGTCAATTTCTTGCCTTGGAGGGCGATGAGCAGGGCTAACAACTTCTTTTCAGCGTGCCTAAGCTCTACAGCGTGTTCTCTGACATAAACCTGTCCATCGCCTGCTGCGATACTCTTATCCCCTTTCTCGATCCTGAAATCCTTATGAGAGATTGATTTTTCAAACAGAAACAGATTGTCCAAATCCACGGCGTTGGCCATGTGGAAGCTTTCATTCATTACACACCTTCATTTTTTTAGGCGGGTATACAGCGATAAGTTGCGAAAAGTCAACTTTTATATGGAAATATTTTGACGGTTTGCAATATTCGCCCGGCTTGCTACATCATGGCTATGGAATTCAAAACGTCCGCAGGTCTGATCGATTACCCATCCGCTATCGAGTTTATGGAGCGGCGGGTGGCAGATATTCGTGCCGAAACAGCGGAAGAGTGTGTCTGGCTGCTGGAGCATCCGCCGCTTTATACGGGCGGGACGAGCGCCGACCCCGCCGATCTTCTGAAGGCGGAATTTCCCGTCTATGAGACAGGACGGGGCGGGGAATATACGTATCACGGCCCGGGACAGCGCGTGGCCTATGTGATGCTGGATCTTAAAAAGCGCCAACAAGCTCCTGATATTAAAAAATATGTATGGCAGTTGGAAGAATGGGTGATCCGTTCTTTGGCGCATTTTGGGGTCATAGGGGAGCGCCGTGAGGGGCGGGTCGGCATTTGGGTTGTCACGGCCGAAGGTGAAAAAAAGATTGCCGCGATCGGTGTGCGTATTCGTCACTGGGTGGCGTATCATGGTGTAGCCATCAATGTCAGTCCCGATCTTTCCCATTTTGCGGGGATCGTGCCGTGCGGCATCCACGGTTTCGGCGTTACATCGATGGAGGATCTTCGAAAGCCTATATCTATGAATGATTTGGATTTGGTTCTTCGGGCGGAATTTGAAAATGTTTTTGGCGCATAATGCGTCAATAAAAGGTCATTTCAGGCGAATTTTGCCTGCATGAACTGGCTGTATTTTTGGCGGTCCATATCCTGATAAGGACGGTTTTCCAGATTCAGATATGCGCCGGATTTTTCGGCAAATGTTTTTAATGACAGTCGTGCGTCATTGAAATTGCTGAGCGAGTTTTTGATTTTTTTGGCGCAGTCCAATACGATCAGGCGGTCGAAATCATCCAGCATGTCCACATTTTCGAGCACGTCGCTTTCGACCCAGTGGCTTATTTCATGATAGCAGCGCTCAAGCGCTTCTCCGGATGTTTCCCGCTGTGCATCCAGCTGGGTGACTTTTGCAAGCTGGCTCGGTTTTGAAAGGAAGGCGCGGGAATATTCCTCAATACCCATGACGATGAGCGTTTCGGGTGCGGATTGTCTGTTAAACACGTTTTTCAGATAATTGTGAAAAATCATGCCCGCTCCATTCCAGAGTTCGCCGCGCAGGCCGGTATGGCCGACAAGGCGGTTCTGTTTTTCCTCGGTGATCGGGAAGATTTTGGCGATGTCTATAATGTTGGAAACTATAGCTTCGCTTTCGGCTTTTATAACGTCGTGCGCGCCGCCTTTTTTAACCAGCGGGACAAGCGCGGCCAGCATGTCTTCGCGCGTGGCGAATGCATCGGTCATGCCTTATGTCCTCCCTCAGGTTTGCGTTTCAGCGGTCTGTATATTGAAAACTATACAAAAAAAGCAAGAAAATGGTGTTTTCTTGCCCTGTTTACGACATTTTTTCCCCTGATTTGGGGTTAATCAGCGGCTAAAGGCATTTTTTGCGCGCTTACATAGGCGGCGCAATGGTTCATCATTCTATTAATATCGTCTTTTAAGATATTGAATTTTCTTATTTTTTCACCTGTATCTTCATCCATATAGAGATTTCGGGCGACTTCGATCTGGAGCGAATGGCGACCCGTGGCCGGAGAGGAGTAGCGGCGAACCAGTTCGACCCCCTTATACGGGTCATTGATCGACACCCTGTATCCCATATTTTTAAGGAAGCCGCTGATTTCATGCGTAAAATCGATATCGCATGTTGTGCCGTCGCGGTCGCCGAGCACGAAGTCGGCCTGACGCAGCGGGCTGGCGCGGAAGGCGCTGCTTTCCTGTGTCGGCATGGAGTGACAGTTGATATGCCAGACATGGCCGTAAAGGTAATGGGCGTCCTCGATCAGAGTTTCGAGCGCGGTATGATACGGGCGGTAATATGCGTCGATCCGATGGCGGATTTCGGCGGCGGTCAGCGCGCGGTCGTAAAGCGGCACACCCGGACGGACAAGGCGGCGGATCAGGCCGATACCGGCGTGTGAGCGGGGCGTTGCGTCGATATCATCCGTCCACGGCTCCCCCAGAAGATCCAGGTCGATGTCCCGTTCGCACCGGTTCGCGTCGATGTAGGAACGGGGAAATTCCGCGCAGAGTAGGGCGGCGCCATAGTCCGGCGCGGCGGCGAAAAGCTGGTCCACATATTTGTCTTCCGCGCGTTCCAGCATCTTGAAATCACAGGCATAGCCGAAATCTTCGGGGTAGTTCGTGCCGCTGTGCGGGGAGTCGAACACCAGCGGCAGCGCCTTTTCAGGGCGCACCCATGTGTAAATTCCCGGTAGAGATTCCTTTTGCAAAGAGCGCATTCCCTTATATAGTCTTGCCTGCAACGATCAAAGCCGTTGTAAGGGCTTGATTCCCAAACATGATACTATAAACGACCTTGCCAAAAAGTTGAGAGAAAGATGCACGATATAAAGGCCATCCGCCAAGACCCCGCCGCCTTCGATAAAGCCATGGCCCGCCGTGGGCTTTCCGCGCAAAGCGAGGGGATTTTGGCGCTGGATGAGAAGCGCCGCGCCGCGCAGACGGAACTGCAATCCCTGCAGACGGAGCGGAACGACAAATCCAAGCAAATCGGTGCGATCAAGGGCAAGGGCGGCGATGCGTCGGCGTTGATGGACGACGTGGCCTTGATCAAGGACAAGATGACCGCGCTTGAAGTTCAGGAGCGGGAGCTGGATATCCAGCTAAACGAAATACTGGTTTCCCTGCCGAACGTGCAGGATGTGTCTATCCCCGACGGGCCAGATGAAGAGCATAATGTTGAGCTTCGCAAAGTTGGTGAACCAAAGCGTCAGAACGCAAAAACGCCTGACCACACGGATATCGGCGAAGCGCTGGGCATGATGGATTTCGAGACAGCGGCCAAAATGTCGGGTTCTCGTTTCGTGATGATGCATTCCGGCCTTGCAAGGCTGGAACGCGCGCTGGCGCAATTCATGCTGGATACGCATACGGGTGAGCATGGCTATACCGAAGTTTCCCCGCCGCTAATGGTCAATGACAAGACGATGTTCGGCACGGGACAATTGCCGAAATTCCGCGACGACCAGTTCCAGACGACGCGCGGTGACTGGCTGATCCCGACGTCCGAGGTGCCGCTGACGAACATTGTCGCCGATATGATTATCGAGGATCTCGAAGCGCCGCGCCGCTATACGGCCTTTACGCCGTGCTTCCGTCAGGAGGCGGGAGCGGCGGGACGCGATACGCGCGGCATGATCCGCCAGCACCAGTTTTATAAAGTGGAAATGGTGTCCATCACGCGTGCCGAGGACAGTGTATCCGAGCATGATCGCATGACAGAATGTGCCGAGAACATTTTGAAAAAGCTTGAACTTCCGTTCCGGACGATCGTGCTTTGCACGGGCGATGCAGGTTTTTCGTCCTACAAAACGCATGACATCGAAGTGTGGCTGCCGTCGCAGGAGCGTTACCGTGAAATTTCCAGCTGTTCTAACTGCTGGGACTTCCAGGCGCGCCGCATGAATGCGCGTTACCGCGAGAAGGGCGACAAGAACACGAAGTTCGTCCATACACTCAACGGTTCCGGCCTTGCTGTCGGCCGTGCGCTGATTGCTGTTCTGGAAAATTATTACGATCCTGCTGATGGCGGCGTGTTCGTTCCGGCGGTGCTGAAGCCATATATGGGCGGGCTCGAAAAGATCGTGAAAGCGTAAGTTTTTCAGGCATCCGCGATACAAAACTGGACAAGATTCCCGTGATTGACCACAATGGGGTGCGCGTGTTCACGTGCACCTTTTCATGTCCCATGTTTTCTTCAGAAAGGCCCTACGCCTTGAACCGCATAAACGACAAAAAACAAAGGCTTCTGGCGCTTCTTCATGACGAGGCGGGAATTTCCGACGGGCGCGTTCTGGGCGCGATCGAATCCATTCCGCGCGAGCGATTCGTGTTCGGCGCGATGGTTCATGACGCGTGGGAGGACATTGCCATTCCCATCGGCGAGGGGCAGACGATTTCACAGCCGACCGTGGTTGCCACGATGACGCAGGTGCTTGAGCTGACCGACCGCCACAAGGTTCTGGAGATCGGAACCGGATCCGGATATCAGGCGTGCATCCTCTCCAAACTCTGCCGCCGCGTTTACACGATCGAGCGTCACAAGCCGCTTCTGGATGGTGCGGAGAGAATGTTCAGGGATCTGAAATTGGAAAATATTACAACGATTTGCGCGGACGGGATGAAGGGCTGGCCGAAGATTCACGGCATGGAGCAGCATCCGTTCGACCGCATCATCGTGACGTGCGCCGCGCGCACGAACCCGCCGCCCGCGCTGATCGACCAGCTTGCCGTCGGCGGTATCATGGTTATTCCCGTCGGTCCGCCGGGGGAGCAGATGCTCCGCCGTTATAAAAAGGAAAGCGACGAGACCTATTCCTATTCCAACATCATGCCGGTGCGGTTCGTACCGCTTCTGCCCGACCTTCCGACCGCCGGGCGCAAAAGTGATCTTGAGGTGGAGGCCGCGTGAGCGCGAAAAGGAACCATTCCTTTCTTCTAGCTGCGCTTCTTCTGTCCGGTTGCTGGACCCCGACGGGCAGGCAGGCGCCTGTCAATGTCGTCAATTACGGTACCCATGGCGGCGCTGGCACGACGGGGATGCACACGGTGCGTTCCGGCGATACGGTTTACACGGTGTCGCAGCGTTACAATCTGCCGCTACGCGAGATTATTTCCCTCAACAGCCTTTCCGCGCCTTACAGGCTTTCAAGCGGTTTGCGCCTGAAACTGCCGCCGCCGCGCGAATACAGGGTGCAGCCGGGTGATACGCTCAACGGCCTGTCGCGCACATTCAATGTGAGCGTTAGCGAGATGGCTTCGCTCAACAATGTTCCATCGCCCTATGTGATCAAGCGCGGACAGGTTCTGCGCCTGCCAACGCCGCAGCCCGCGCTGGAAGCGGATCTTTCGCAAAAGGCGTCGTCCTCCGTCAATCTGCCCGACCGCGTCGCGCCATCGGGATATGACGAAACGACCGCGCCCGCGGTCAAGGTTGCAAGTGTCGAGCGCGAGGTTTTGTCCGCGCCGCAGGACGCATCGAAGCAGGAGCCGGAAAAGGTTATACCGGCTGCCGGACTTCCGGCGGCAGGGTTTCCGCCTCAGCCAGCGGCAAAGCCGGCATCCGGTGTTTTACAGCCGCCTGCCGCGAAGGTTGAAAAAGTATCCGTGCCGCCGTCCGTCGCGCCGAAAATTCCGGCGCGCGCGGCGGCCGGGCGTTTCATGCGTCCTGTCGAGGGTAAGGTCATTTCCGGTTACGGGCCGAAGGCCGACGGGCTTCACAATGACGGGATCAATATCAAAGCGGCGCGCGGCACGGCCGTGCGCTCCGCCGAAAACGGTGTCGTTGCTTATGTCGGAAACGAGATGACGGGATACGGCAATCTGGTTCTTGTCCGTCACGCCGATGGGTGGATGACGGCCTATGCCCATATGGACAAAACGCTGGTCACCAAAGGCCAGACGGTCAAGGCGGGGCAGAGTATCGGGACGGTAGGCTCGACAGGCGGCGTCGATTCTCCGCAGCTCCATTTCGAGGTCCGCAAAGGGACGAAAGCCGTTGATCCGGCAAGCTATATCTAGTCCGCGTTCCGCGCCTCGGTTTTTATCACTTCATAATCTCCCTCTATAATTTCCCCGTCGCGGACGCGGGAGAGGGAGTGTCGCAATTCGCTGGCCAGCATGATGGCGAAAGACGCGCCTGCGCCGAAAACGATCCAGAGCGGGATGGCGACAGCGCCGAACGCTCCGGCGATTCCGACCTGTCCGGGGACAAGCATAGCGGCCGCCGCGGTCAGTCCGACGCCAAAGCGGAACGAGGTTGAGCGGTCGTCCCACAAAACAGATTTCAGGGCGCGCAGGAGCGGCAACAAGTTCGAGACATGGCGGAAGGACGCGAAAATGCGGCGGAGTTTTTCCCGTTTTCTCTGGCCGCTGTTCCGGATGGCGAGCAGTTCGTCCAGCCAAGAAAGAAGAGCGCGTTTGTCGCGGTCGTCCGTCTCACGCATGATCAATGCCACGGCCTTCTGCTCGCGGCTGTCATTCGTGTTTCCTGTTTCGTGATTATCGTTCATCCGATCCTCTTTTTCTGTGTTCCCGCGAGATGCTGGATATATTGCCAAGCGACACGGCCGGAGCGGTTGCCGCGCGTTCTGAACCATTCAACCGCGCCCGCAGGATCGGCGTTCAAGCCATATGATTTCGCATAATTTTCGACCATTTCAAGATACTGGTCTTGCGAGCAGGGATAAAAACCGAGCCATAGGCCGAAGCGGTCGGAGAGGGAGACTTTTTCCTCTACACTTTCGCCCGGATGGATGGCGGTCGATTGTTCGTTCTCGATCATCTGGCGCGGAATCAAATGGCGGCGGTTTGAGGTTGCGTAGAAGATCACATTCTGCGGGCGCGTTTCGATGCCGCCTTCAAGAACGGCTTTCAGCGATTTGTATCCGCTGTCTTTTTCATCGAAGGAAAGGTCGTCGCAGAACAGGATGAAACGCTTATCTCTTTCATCCCGCAGCAGGTCGAGAAGGAGCGGCAGCGCCGCGATATCCTCCCGGTAAATTTCGATCAGGTGCAGCGGATGCGTTTTCGCAAGCTCCGCATGGATTGCCTTTACGAGCGAGCTCTTGCCCATGCCGCGTGCACCCCAGAGCAGGGCGTTGTTGGCGGCGTAGCCTTCCGCAAAACGCGCGGTGTTTTCGGCCAATGTCTCTTTCTGCTGTTCGATGCCGACCAGCATGCCGGCGGGCAGGGCGCCGGTATCAGCGACGGGTTTGAGGGTTTTCGAGGCTGCCTGCCACAGCCAGGCGCGCGCGGCATCCCAGTTTTCCGGCTTTCTGGCCGCGCCGGTGCCTGCGCCGGACTCCAGGGCATCAGCGATGCGGTTCAAGGTTTCGAGGAGGCTTTTTGCCTGTTGATCGTCCATCTTTTCCTTCTTGCCTTTGAGTTTCAGGACGTTATAGTCCCGACGTCATTCAATTCCAATAATTTAGATGAAAAGGATCCTGTGTCCATGCTGATATCCAACGCTTTCGCCCAAGAAGTCCCAGTGCCGCAAACGACGGCGGAAACAGCCGTTCCCGGCACGGACCCCGCCGCTGTCCAAGCGCCGGACACGCAAAGCATCCTGATCCAGAATGTGGGCATGATCGTCCTTCTGGTCGTCATGTTCTACTTCCTTCTGATCCGTCCGCAGCAGAAGCGTTTCAAGGAACACAAGGAAATGGTCGATGCGCTGAAACCGGGTGACCGCGTTATCGTCGCCGGCGGCCTGATCGGCAAAGTCGATTCTTTTGTCGGCACGGACGAGGCTGTTGTCGACCTTGGCAACGGCACGAAAGTGACGGCGCTCCGCGGCATGCTTCAGGTGCGTGCTGAAAAAGGCGCGAACGAAAACAAGAAATAAGCCTTACGGCTTTTAAAGACTGGGAAGTCCTATGGTCCAGATCCCCCTGTGGAAACGTATCCTTATTATCGGCGCGGTCGTTTTGTCCGTGCTGTTTTCCGCGCCGAATTTTGTTCCCAAGGAATCGCGGGAACAAATTCTGGGGGCTCTGCCATCCTGGCTTCCGCATAAAACGGTCAATCTCGGCCTCGACCTTCAGGGGGGATCGCATATCCTTCTGCAGGTCGATCTGGCCAGCGTAACGAAACAGCGTTCGGAAGATCTGGTCGCAAGCTTGCGTCCTGCGCTGCGTGATCAGAAAATCGGTTACAAACGTCTGGCCGTCCTGCCGAACGGCGGTATCCGCGTGCAGATGCGTGACGCAAATGACGCGGCGGCCGTCCGTAAGGCGATTGCGTCGCTGGACAATACATTGTCCCTGTCCGCGCCGTCGCCGGACACGATCGAGGGGATTTTCGCTGAAACGGCGATCCGCCAGATCAAAGACGACATTATCAACCAGTCGCTGGAAATCGTCCGCCGCCGTAGCGACGAGACGGGAACGAACGAGCCGACCATCCAGCGTCAGGGCGAGGACCGCATCGTGGTCCAGCTTCCGGGCCTCGATGACCCGGACCGCGTGAAGCAGCTTCTGGGACGCACCGCGAAACTGTCGTTCCATATGGTGAATATGAATGTCGCGGAGAGCAATGTCCGCACGGGTGGCGGCGACATGATCCTCCCAATGGCGGAGCAGCCGGGTCAGACGCTGGCGGTCGAACGCCGCGCGATGCTGACGGGTGATATGCTGACGGCGGCATCCTACGCGCAGGACCAGAACGGCCAGCCTGCCGTTTCCTTCCGTTTCAACCCGATCGGGACAAAGCGTTTCTGCGACCTGTCGCGTGAAAACGTCAACCGCCTGTTCGCCATCGTTCTGGACGGCGAGGTCATTTCCGCGCCTGTGATCCGTGAACCGATCTGCGGCGGTTCAGGCCAGATTTCGGGCAGCTTTACGCTCAAGGAAGCCAACGATCTTGCGATCCTGCTCCGCGCCGGTGCGCTTCCCGCGCCGCTTCATATTGTAGAAGAGCGCACGGTCGGCCCATCGCTGGGCGCGGACTCCATCGCGGCCGGTGAGAAGGCCGTTGTCATGGGGCTTGCCCTCGTTTTCGTCCTGATGGTCGGAACTTACAGCCTGTTCGGTATCTTCGCCTGTATCGGCATGATCGTGAACCTTGCCATCTGTATCGCGTTCCTGTCCGTTTTGCAGGCGACGCTGACCATGCCGGGGATTGCGGGCCTTGTCCTGACCGTTGCCATGTCGGTCGATGCAAACGTCCTGATTTTCGAACGCATCCGCGAAGAGCTTCGTGAAGGGCGCTCCGCGATCTCGGCTATCGACAACGGATTCCGCATCGCGTTTGCGACCATTCTCGACTCCAACCTGACGGCGCTGTTCGCCGCGCTGATCCTGTTCTCCTTCGGAACGGGGCCTATCAAGGGCTTTGCCGTCACGACCGCCATCGGCGTCGTTGCCTCCTTCTTCACGGCCAGCACGGTTGTCCGCCTGATGATCGTGTACTGGCTCGGCCGCAAACGTCCTGCAACGCTGCCCGTTTAAAGAATAGGAATTCAAGCACATGTGGACAGGCATTAAAGTTATCCCCGATCACACGAATATCGATTTCGTCGGTCAGCGCTGGATTTCCTTCATCATTACCGGGACGATGATCGTCGCATCGATATTCCTGATCGCCACGCGCGGTCTGAATTACGGGATCGATTTCACGGGCGGCACGCTGATCGAGATATCGACCGAGCAGACGCCCGACCTCGCGGCGCTTCGCGAAGACCTTAACAATCTTGATCTTGGCGATATCTCGCTTCAGGAATTCGGCAATGCCAACACGCTTCTGATCCGCGTTCCGGCGCAGGGCGAAGATCCGGAAGTGCAGAAGGCAGCCATTGAAACGGTCCGCGCCGAGATAGAAAAGGATTACGCCGGTGTCGATTACCGCCGTGTCGAATTCGTCGGCCCGCAGGTGGGGGAGGAGCTGAAGCAAAAAGGCTTCCTCGCCATTATCTTCTCGCTTCTCGGCATCATGGCCTATGTCTGGTTCCGTTTTGAATGGCAGTTCGGTCTGGCCGCTGTTATCTCTCTGATCCATGACGTTCTCGCGGTTCTGGGCTTTATGGCGTTCACCGGCATGACGTTCGATCTTTCGACTCTGGCCGCCGTTCTGATGGTTGCGGGTTTTTCGATCAACGACACCGTCGTTATCTTCGACCGTATCCGCGAGATCATGCGCAAATACCGGAAGAAGCCTCTGGAAGAAGTCTGCAATATCGCGATCAACCAGACCTTGTCCCGTACCTTCATGACGGGGATGCTGACGCTTCTTGCGCTCCTATCCCTGTGGGTATTCGGCGGCGAGGTTATCCAGGTGTTCGTGGACGCGCTGCTGTTCGGCTTTATCATCGGTACGTATTCGTCCGTTTACGTGGCCGCGCCGCTGCTGCTTTACATGCGCCTTCGCCCGCCGGCCGAACGTCCTGCGGATAAGGACGAGCCGGTTGCCGCGCGCGATTGAATTGTTCCGTAAAACATTCTAATTTCGATGCCGTAGCAAGGCGTTGATCGTAAGCCTTGCATCCAAAGGGAGCCCGAATAATGACCAAATCCGTAACGAAAAATATCCTGCTTGTCAGCGTCGCCCTGGTTGCGCTCTCGGCCTGCGCTTCGGAAAAAGGGCCGGGCGCGATCGGCACGAAGAACGATATCGTCGTTCGTAACAAGGGCATCCCGGGATATCAGGAACCACAGACGGCCGACGCCGCCGCGCCCGCACAGCAGGGTGATTTTACAACAGCGACGGAGCAGGGCGAAGCCGCTCCGGCCCCTGCGGTTGAAAGCGCGGAAGCCCTGCCGGAACAATCCCCGGCCGTCGATGCCGCCGCACAGCAGGCCACCGAGGCACAGGCGCCCATCCCCGCAACCACAAACGCGCCCATGAGCGAGGCGCCGAATGCGTCGCCCGCGGCATCCGCCGTTGCAACGCAGGCGGACCCTGTCGATCAGACACTTCCCGTAGAACCTGTTCCACAAACGGCCACGACCAATGTGCCGCCGCCGGAAACTATTCCGTCCTCCGCACCCCAGCCTGTTCAACAGCGTACATCGTCCGTTTATCCGGCCGGTGATTATCCGCAACAGCCCGCCGCGCCAGCGCCAGTGCCTACGGACGTTTCCGTTCCGCTGCAGCGTGCCGAGCAGCCGGCTGCCTCTGCATCTGCTGCTCCGGTTATGACGGAAGCAGCGCCTGCCGTTGAAACGCCGGCCGTTACATATGTTTACGCTCCGGCGCCATCGGGCTACGTGCCTGCAAATCCGAATGCGCCATATTCGCCTAAAGATGCCGCTGCCTATGCCGCTTCCAAGGGAGCGGCTGCCACAGCTTCGCCGGACGTTCCGGGCGCACCGCTGAACCTGTCCGACAAGGTCGTGATCCGCTCGGCCCAGGCCGCGCTGAAGGCGAAGGGCAGTTATTCCGGTGTGGAGGACGGCACGATCAACGCCGAATTCCTCAACGCGCTCAGCCTGTATCAGGGGCAGAACAAACTGCCGCAGGGCGGTCTGAACAATGACACGCTGCGTTCCCTGGGCGTTATCGAATAAGGTTACCCCATGGACGTAACGCCGCTTATCCCCGAAGGCCGTCAGGTCATCCAGAATTATGGCGGCGGCGGTTTCAAGGTCAGCGGTCAGGCGCATACTGGCGCTGTCATTGTTACGCCGGTCGCGACCGCGGCGTGGGATGTACCAACGAAATTTTCCGACCTTCGTGAAACGCATTTCGATGTGGAAATACTTGCGGATTCCGGCATCGACATTCTGCTTCTCGGCTGCGGCGCGAAGGGGGAGTTCGTTTCTCCCGCGCTTCGCAAAGCCTTGAAGGAGAAGGGGCTTACCGTTGATTCGATGGATACGGGCGCGGCATGTCGCACCTATAACGTCTTGATGGCGGAAGGCCGCCGTGTCGCCGCCGCCCTGATGCCATTTTAAAAACCATGCGCCTTCTGTTCTGTCTGTTTCTTTTTCTATTCGGCGTTTTTGTGACCGTGCCGGTCATGGCAGATTCTTACGGGGTGATGGTTCCAACCGTGGAAACGGTTTCGGACGACCACCACCCGCAGGAAGGCGAGCCGGAAAAAATCGCCCGCTACAACTTCTCCAAGGTGCTTTATTTACCGCGCGATGAAACGCAATTGCCTTTTGCGTCGTTGTTGCTTACGCGTCTGTCCGTCAATTTATGGCGGCCACCGAAAAACGTTGCCGCCTGATAACAGGCGAAATTAAAAACACTACCCATTTATCTGATTTACCTTTTAGAAGGACATTTTTATGCTCGAACTATTCTCCTCTCCCGAGGTGCTTGCCAGCTTGCTGACGCTGACCATCCTCGAAATCGTTCTCGGTATCGACAACATCATCTTTATCTCCATCGTGGCGTCCCGCCTGCCGAAGGAACAACAGGCGAAGGCCCGCACCATCGGTCTCGGCCTCGCGCTGATCATGCGTCTTGTCCTTCTGTCTATGATCGCCTGGCTGGCAAGCCTTACAGCGCCGCTGTTCAACGCGTTCGGGCAGGAAATATCCTGGCGCGACATCATCCTGATTGTCGGGGGATTGTTCCTGATGGTCAAAGGGACGATGGAAATTCACCACTCCGTCGAAGGAAGCCATGACCAGGACAAGAACACGCTGAAAAAAGTTACGATGGGCGCGGTTCTGGCGCAGATCGTCGTGCTCGATATCGTCTTCTCGCTCGATTCCGTCATCACGGCGATCGGTATGGTGGACGAGCTGGCCGTCATGGTCGCGGCCGTTATTATCGCGATGGCCGTCATGCTGTTCGCCGCCCGTCCGGTCAGCGAATTCGTCAACGCACACCCGACCGTGAAAATGCTGGCGCTCAGCTTCCTTCTGCTCGTCGGTATGGCGCTTGTGGCGGATGGTTTCGAATACCACATCGAGCGCGGGTTCCTTTACTTCGCCGTCGGCTTCTCCCTCGGCGTGGAGTGCCTCAACCTTTGGGCACAGAAGAACAAGCAAAAGAAGCTGGCCGCAGGCAAATAGGCTTGCGATCAAATAAGAAAAAGGCCGGAGTGATCCGGCCTTTTTTGTTGTGTTATCGGTATGTTATGCCGCGATTTTCAGCGGGCCTTTTTCGTAGAGTTCGGCCACGTAGTCCCAGTTGATCAGATTATCAACGAACGCTTCCAGATATTTCGGGCGCGCGTTGCGGTAGTCGATATAGTAGGAGTGTTCCCACACATCGACGCCGAGCAAGGCGGTCTTGCCATGAACGACCGGATTTTCACCGTTCGGCGTTTTCGTAATTTCCAGTTTGCCGGATGCGTTGTCGAGTGTCAGCCACGCCCATCCGGAGCCGAATTGCGTCGTGCCGGCCTCGACGAGTTTCTTTTTAAAGCCGTCGAATCCTTCGAGATCCGACTGGATCTGCGCTTCCAGCTTGCCGGGGATCTTGTTCCCGCCGCCGTTTTTCTTCATCCAGTTCCAGAAATGAATGTGGTTGTAATGCTGGCCCAGCTGGTTGAACAGGCCGGCCTTGGATTTGTCCTTGAAGGCGGCGACCATGGCTTCTTCGAGCGAGAGGTTTTCAAGGCCCGTTCCGGCGATCAGCTCGTTGCCCTTGTCGACATAGGCCTTGTGATGTTTGTCGTGGTGGAATTCCAGCGTTTCCGCGGACATATAAGGTGCCAGCGCGTCATAGGAATAAGGCAATTCGGGAAGTGTAAATGCCATAACAATATCTCCTTCTTTTCATCGGTGAATCAAAATGCTAACTGCTAACCTATAGCTTTTGTTCAATATCTCAAGACGGTTCGGGCGGTCATGACGGCATCTTTTATAGTAGACGAATTGAAGGCGGTTGATTACGACCGCTACCTGCTCGGTTTTTTCGTGCCGCGTGCGGTGAGGGAAGGGGTGTGGGCGCTTTACCTGCTCAACCATGAAATCGCGCGAACGCGGTCGATGGTGACGGATACCAATCTCGGGCTGATCCGTCTTCAGTGGTGGCGGGATGAAATTGCGCGTTTGTATGACGGGCGGGGCTGTGGACAAATTCCGGTGTTATCCACACTGGCACCGTATGTCGAGCGCTACGGATTAAAGCAGGATTATTTTGACCAGATCATTTACGCACGCGAATTCGATCTGGAGGATCGTCCGCCATCGAATGAGGAGGGCCTATGTAATTATGCACGTTTTTTGGGCGAGCCGTTGAACAGGCTGGCGCTGCAAATGATTGGTGGAAATGTCGATGATGGCGAAGTGATTGATATATCAAGAAATTTTGAATTGATGAAACTCATACGCGGCGTGCCGTTTATGCTGAGTGAGGGGCGATTTTATTTGCCGCAAAATTGGGTGGATTCAAAGGGACTTAGTGTCGATAAACTCGTTAATAACAATGAGAAAAGTGCAATTGTTGATATGGTTGAAAGGGCTTCTTCGCTTGTCGTTCCGTATCGAAAGCCTGAAAATCGTTTCTTATGTGTTCAGCAAAAAATGACTGACATTTGGCTGAAAAAACTAAGAAAAAATGGATTTGACGTTTTTAATAGCCATAATCACGTGAATCCAAAATTTTTTGGATTACGTCTATTGTTTTCGCCGCGTGGCTGACGTCATCCAATTGTCTGATGCTTAAATTTTGTGGGAAGGCCAAAATTTTTGTAGCGACGCATTTTGGGTTCGCTCTGTACGTCTCTTAAAGGCATAAAATTCCATCTTTCGATACAGTGGGTCTTTGAGTTTTTGGCTGTGTCTGGTCGTAGCGAAAATACGCATTTTAATGTCCAAAATGCCTTTGAAATCGCCATTTTAAGCGTTTTTGAAGATTTTTAAAAACCGGAAGCTGGCGGGGATTTTTTGCCGTTCCCGACACCATTGCCGTACTTGGCACTTTGCAAGTTTGTGTGGCCTGTGCCATGCAAATGGGAAGTTTGCATGCGCCATTGTGCGAAAAAGCGCACAATTTTTTATGCTTTATATTTCGTTTCAGGATGGTTGTTTTCGGGGCGGTCAAATCGGCCTTGCGTTAAAAAATACGTGACCTGGGCGACTGATTTTTCAAGCAGAAACGAGTGCGACATATTGATCGTATAATGGTCTTTGATGCTCGGTATGCGCGTGCTTTCCAAGGATACTAGGCCGTCATGAACGCCTGTTTTCTTCATCGTGGACAGGAATATCGGATATTCCCATGCTCGCGTTCCCGCGATGACGCCGACCTCGATATTTTCGGGGATGATGTAATCAATTGTTTTTCTGTATTCCGTCGTCAGCTGCTGTCCTGACGGGCCGAAAAAACGGCGGTACAGGAATGTCGGGGCGAGAAGGTCTGCAACCTCGCTGCCGCGATAGGGCGGCGCTATCAACACGGCCCGCGACACATTCCCGATCATATTCTGCTGCATGATTTCGAGCGCAACAAGGCTGCCCATGGAATGGGTCACGAAATGTGTTTTTGCGTAGTCTTTTATATCTTTCGCGGCTATTTTCTGCGCGATAAAACTCGCGCAGTTTTCGATGTTTTCTTTCAGCGAAGGGTAGGCGATATTGAGCGTGTCAAAACCCGCGCGGCGCAGCCCGAATTCCAGCCACGCCATACGCAGCGGCGACATGCCTATTCCATGAAGGATAACGACGAGTTCGTTCCGCGGGGCTGCCTTCATGCTGCTTTTATTTGATGAAACTGCGACAGCCAGCCGTCGATATCTTCGAGGGCGCGGATGGCCATCAGTTTTTTCTTCTCCCGCGACTTGTCCTTGCTCTTCACCCCGACCGGATCGCCTATCGGCGGGAACAGGCCGAAATTGACGTTCATCGGTTGGAACGTGTCGGCGTTTCCGCCGCCCGTGATGTGCGAGATGATCGCGCCCATGGCTGTGGTCGGCGGGGGCGGCGTCATTTCCACGCCCAGTCTTTCACATGCCGCAAAACGTCCGGCCATGATGCCGACCGCAGCAGATTCAACGTACCCTTCGCATCCGGTGATCTGCCCGGCAAAACGGAGACGTGGCATCGCCTTCATCTGCAACTTTCCGTTCAGAAGGCGGGGGGAATTGATGAAGGTGTTGCGGTGAAGTCCGCCCAGACGGGCGAATTCGGCATTCTGAAGGCCGGGGATGAGGCGCAGGACACGTGTCTGCTCCGCATACTTCATTTTTGTCTGGAAGCCGACCATATTGTAGAGCGTGCCGAGGGCGTTGTCCTGCCGTAGCTGAACCACCGCATAAGGGCGACGGTCCGTCCTGGGATCCGTCAGTCCGACGGGTTTCATCGGGCCAAAGCGTAGCGTATCCACGCCGCGCCCTGCCATGATCTCTATCGGCATACAGCCTTCGAAGTAGGGGGTGGACGTTTCCCAATCCTTGAATTCGGTTTTTTCGGAGGCCAGCAGCTCGTTGATGAAACGCTCGTATTCCTCTTTGTTCATTGGACAATTTATGTAGTCCGAGCCTGTTCCGGCGGGGCCTGCCTTGTCGTAGCGCGACTGCATCCATGCCGTATCGAAATCAATACTGTCCTTGTAAACGATCGGCGCAATGGCGTCGAAGAAGGCGAGTTCGTCTTCGCCGCCGATGGCGCGAATTTTTTCCGCGAGCTCCAGCGATGTCAAAGGGCCCGTCGCAATGATGACGGAATCCCAATCTTCCGGCGGAAAATCGACATGTTCGCGCCGTACCGTAATCAGCGGGTGAGCGTTGATTTTGGCTGTAACTGCGTCCGAAAAGGCATCTCTATCCACAGCCAGCGCGCCGCCAGCCGGAACCGCCGCGCGGTCGCCTTCGGCCATGATCAGGGATTCGCTACGCCGCATCTCCTCATGCAGGAGGCCGACCGCGTTATAATAGGTATCGTCGGATCGGAATGAATTCGAACAGACCAGCTCCGCGCATCCCTGACCCTTGTGTGCGTCGGTCATGCGAACGGGGCGCATTTCGTGAAGAATAACGGGCACGCCCATGTTGGCGGCTTGCCATGCGGCTTCGGACCCTGCGAGGCCCGCGCCGATAATGTGAATAGGTTTCAATGTCATGGAAGGCTTATCTCATTTTTCGTTTGTAAAATCCACCCCGTTTATCCGGCATTTGCTTAGCAGTTTTTGGCGGTTTTTCGGGCTTTTTCGTATCGAAACCAAACGAGGTTTCAAGACGGTTCTTCGCCCGGATATCGGACCGTTTTCACGTTATTCCGCGAATTCTTCCATGTCCGGCACGCGGGAGAAGGCGATTTTCGTGCCGACATGACCGGCCAGCGTTTTCGGTGGAAGCCCAACGGATACGGTTTCCTTTTCATACTTTTTGTTCAGCCGTTCCATCGCGGCGGTAAGGGATTCCCGTTTCGAGAGCTTTTCCCTTACGTCCTCGATCGCCGTGTCGAACAGATCGTCGGTGACGACATCCGGTTTTTGAAGGCGGCCGAGAATGACGGAGACTTTTTTGCATATCATCCAGTTCGGCATGTCTTCGGGAAGAACGCCGAAATATTCCACCGTCATCGCCTTCCACAAATCATCCAGATGCGACAGGAAGGTGAACGGGTCCTGCGCCGCATGGAATTGCACCTCCGCCGCCCATTTGCGCCCGTCCAGAAAGCGCACGCCAAGGGCGAGGGAACCCGCGCAGAAACCCTTTCGCCGCAGGCGTAATGTAGCTTTGTACAGCAACCGCCGCGCCATCAGCCGCGCTTTTTCCGGCGTGCGAAGATCGGGATCGAGCACGCGGCTATGCCCGACCATGCAGGAGCTTGTCTCCGGCGTTGGCATGTCATAGCCGCGCAGCCAGTACCAGAACCGCTCGCCGCCGACGCTGCTCCAGATTGCACGCGCCTGTTTTGGGGAAATGTTCCACAAATCCTCGATCGAGCGCACGCCGTTTTTGAATAGCCGCTCCTCCATCCGCACGTTGATACCGGGCAGGTCCTTTAACTCCAGATCCAGCAGCCTGCCGGGCAGATCGTCGGGGCGGAGCATGACAAGGCCGTCCGGCTTTTGCATGTCGGTTGCGAGTTTGGCCAGAAAGCTGTTCGGCGCGATGCCGATGGAGCAGTTGATGGCGGGGCCGACATCCCGCCATATCTGGCGCTTGATGGCCTGCGCGATCGCCCGCGCGTTTTCCGGGTTTCTCTGGCGGCCGATCAGTTCGCAATGGAATTCATCGATCGACCAGATTTTCTTCACCGGCAAATGCTTGTCCGTCGCTTCCAATATCCGGTGGTGGTAGCGCACATACATGTCGTGGCGGGCGAGGACGCAGACCAGATGCGGGCACATGCGTTTGGCATCATATATTTTCGTGCCCGTGCGTATGCCGTAAGCCTTGGCCTCATACGACGCCGCGATGGCGCAGGTCGCATCCGTCATCATCGGCACCACGGCAACAGGCTTGCCGCGCAGGGCGGGGTTTTCATTCTGCTCCACGCTTGCGAAATAGCTGTTCAAATCGAGGAACAGGGCGGAGCAGTCGTTTTCCTGCGGGGTTTTGATACCGGACATTTGTTCCCTTTTTGTTCTTTTTACATTTGCCCGGTGACCAGCGCAAGCGGGAAAAGGATTTTCGTTAAGACTATCCGTGTTATCCTGTTCCTTGCGGGAAAAGGGGAAATCATGATCCGTGAAAATCAGGCAGTCGGCGAAAGCCGTTTCAACATGTGGCGGGCGGTCGTTTCCATGATCCATGTCGACGGGGTCGTCACACCGCACGAGGTTAACTGCATTATCGAATTCACACGCGATATCCCGTTCAGCGATGAGCAGCGCCGGATAATCGACGCGGATATTTCGTCGCCGCAAATGGTAAAAGATTTGTTCGCGGCGATTTCCAGTCCGCGTGACCGCGAGTATTTCTTCCACCTTGCGCGTGCGGTTTCATGGTCCGACGGCGATCTTGATGAAAAGGAAGAGGCCCTGCTGCGGGAACTCGGCGTTATCGGGCAGGAGGGGGATGTCCTGCTTGTGGCGAACCGGTCATTTGACGAGATTTATATAGAGGGCCGCCAGGCCAATCAGGATGATCTGAACATCGGCAAACTGATCCGCCGTCTGATGGGCAAGAAAACGGCCTGACCCTTACGGGAAGAAGCGGGCGCCGCCGAGGGACGCAAGGTCATAGGGCGAGTCGTCCATCATCTGCGGGTTCTCCGGATAGGCATCGCCATTGAATTTCAAAAGAACGCTGCGGTCGGAATGGTCTGTGCCGGACAATCTGACCCCGATATCCTCCCACCCGTTTGTCTGGGACCCGCCGACATGGATGGGGCCGCGGATGCGGGACGTTTCGGAGAGCAGGGTGAAGTTATCATCCTGCGCCTGGAACACGGCCATGGTGCAGCCGCTCCACCCGCACCAATAGCTGTGCGGCAGGTTGAAGAGGACAAGGCCTTCGCGCAGGCCGTCGCCGTTCAGGTCGCGGCGGACATATTCATATTGGGAATTGGTGGGGCCTTTGCGTTCGGCGAGGTATTTCTGGACAGCTGCCTGCAGATCGCCGTCGGACGGATCGACAGGCGTTGCGAACATGTCCGGTGCGGTGTAGGCGATCTCTTCCTCCCCCAGACCGCTGCACGCGGCGAGGGAAGGAAGGACCAACGCCGCCATAGCGGCCAGAAGTACTGTCTTACGCAACGAAAAATCCTCGAACGAGGTGAAGGGAAGAAACGAATCAACCTAGAAACACAGTCATTGTCGCCTGTGTTTGGGCGGGATGGCTAGAGGGAGATGAAATTATTCCACATTTCGCGGGAACTCTTCGGGGTGGTATTCGTTCTACAGGCCTTTTTTCGGCACGTAGGTGCAGGGAATGACCGCCTTGCCGAAGGTGAGGGTGGCATCGATGCCCTTGTTCCAGAAGGTCACCGTGCTGTTGCCGTATTGGGCCCCGCTGGCCGAAACCTGACGTTCCAGCGCGTAGGACTTGCCCGCATAGGTCAGTTTGGCTTCATCCGGAGAGTAGAAGGTAATCTGCGCCGGCTGGCCGCCACAGGAAAGCGGGCGCGGTGTGACGACCGGACGTTTCTTCGGCGGCGACGCGCAGGAGGCGAGGGTCAGGGCAATCAGAAGGCAGGCGGCTATTCTGGACATCACTATTGCTGTCCCTTCCAGCGCAGTTTCGGTTCACGCGCGGCGCGAACTTCGTCGAGGCGGCGGGTGGGGGCGCTCTGTGGATAACTATGAAACTTATCCACATCGCCGTTTCGGACATCCGACGCGATTTTCTTCATGACCCGGATGAACCGGTCCAGCGCGTCCTTGCTTTCCGTCTCCGTCGGTTCGATCAGCATGGCGCCCTGAACCACCAGCGGGAAGTAAACCGTCATGGGGTGGAAGCCATGTTCGACAAGCGCCTTGGCAATATCAAGCGTGGTCACGCCGACATCTTTCTGAACCTTGTCGGTCAGCAGGCATTCATGCATGCAGGGGCCGTCAAACGGTACGTGATAGTCCTGTTTTAATTGGGAAAGTATGTAATTGGCGTTCAGGACGGCATCCTCAGATACTTGGCGCAGCCCGTCCGAGCCGTGGGACATCATGTAGGTCAGCGCGCGGATGTGCATGCCGAACTGTCCGGCGAAACCCTTGATGCGTCCACAGTTCATCGGGCGGTCCGTTTCGGCTTCTAAACGATACGTATCATTATTATGAATAACGATTGGTTTTGGCATGTATTGCGCCAGTTCCTCGGTCACGCAAATAGGGCCTGAACCGGGGCCGCCACCGCCGTGGGGTGTGGAAAAGGTCTTGTGTAGATTAATGTGCATGACGTCCACGCCGAAGTCGGCAGGCCGGATTTTGCCGACCAAGGCGTTGAAATTTGCCCCGTCACAATAGAAATAACCGCCCGCGTCATGGAGCAGTCTGGAGATTTCTTGAATATCGCGTTCGAAAAGACCGCAGGTATTCGGGTTCGTAACCATCATGCCCGCGACATCGTGGCCATCGCCCAGGGCGGTTTTGAAAGCGTCAAGCGTGACGCGGCCGCCTTCACGGGTAGGGATGACACGCAGGTCAAAACCGCACATGGCGGCGGTCGCGGGGTTTGTGCCGTGGGCAGAGTCGGGGACAAGAATCACTTTTTTGTGCGTGTTGCCCTTCGCCTGATGGGCGCGGGCAATGGTCATGATGCCGGCCAGTTCGCCGTGCGCGCCGGCGGCTGGTGTCAGACAGACGCCGGGCAGGCCGGTCAATTCGCCGAGCCATTGCTGCAGCTCATGCATCAGTTGCAACGCCCCTTGCACCGTCGAGGCAGGCTGAAGCGGGTGGATATGCGCGAAACCGGGCAGGCGCGCCATCTTCTCGTTCAGGCGCGGATTGTGCTTCATCGTGCAGGAGCCAAGCGGGAAGAAGCCGGAATCGATGGAATAATTCTTGGTCGAAAGGCGCACAAAATGACGCACCACCTGCGGCTCGCTCACCTGTGGCAGGCCGATATCGCCGCGGGCGTTCTGGCCTGTACGAAGGGGCGTGTTCTTTGGCTGTGTCATGTCCACACCGGAATGGTCGGAACGCTGTTTCTCCCATAGCAGGTTTTCATGGTAGTGCAGACCGCGATTCAGATCGGCCGCTTGAAACGTGTCCACATCCTGCGTGTCAGAAGGTGATTTGAGAGAAGCGTTGGTCATTGGATTGCTCCCTTCAGGGCGGCGGCGAAGGCTTTAATGGCTTCGTCCGTGGTCATCTCCGTTGCGGCGACGATCAATTTATCGCCTGCCGGAAGACCCGCGATGATTCCCTGTTGCGTCAGGTCCTGCACCATTTTTGCTGCATCGGTTCCTTGTGGCAGATGCAGCGTGAATTCGTTGAAGAAGGTCTGGTTTTTGATTTTCAGGCCGGCTTTGGCCAGTGCATCTGCCAGATCGCAGGCGCGTTCGTGATTCAAGCGGGCAATCGTTTTGAAACCGTCTTCTCCCAGAAGCGCCATATGAACCGTAAAGGCGAGGGCGCACAGCCCCTGGTTCGTACAGATGTTCGATGTCGCTTTTTCGCGCCGGATATGTTGTTCCCGCGTCGAAAGGGTCAGGACGAAGGCACGGTTGCCGTCGGCATCCACCGTTTCGCCGCACAAGCGGCCGGGCATCTGACGCAGGTATTTTTCGCGGCAGGCGAAGAAGCCGAGATGCGGCCCGCCGAAGGACATGGGAAGGCCGATCGACTGCGCCTCGCCGCAGACGATGTCCGCTTCTACAGGGGCGGGGAGCAGGCCGAGGGAGAGGATTTCATTAATGACAACGATCAGGAGTGCACCGCTGTCGTCGCATTTTTTGCGCCATTCGGCATAGGCGTGGACGTTGCCGAAAAAGTCCGGCGATTGCACGATCACGCAGGCTGTTTCGCTATCGGGCGAATCTTGCTGCGCAATATGACCCGCGCCTGAGTTGTGCAGATACGATTCAAGAACCTCCTGATATTCAGGGTGAATGGCTGACCCATAAATAACCTTGCCGCGCTTGGTGACGCGCATGGCCATCAGGGCGGCCTCGGCCATCGCAGTCGCACCGTCGTATAAAGAAGCGTTGGCGACCTCCTGTCCGGTCAGAAGGGCGATAAAGCTTTGGAATTCATAGATGGCCTGTAAAGTACCTTGTGCGATTTCCGGCTGGTACGGCGTGTAGGCGGTCAGGAATTCGCTGCGCTGGATGATGTAATCGACGGTCGCGGGAATATGATGGTAATAACAGCCCGCGCCAAGGAAGAAGGGGCCCATTCCCGCATGATGGTTCTGGTTCGCGTAAACGGACAGCTTGCGCTCGATCTCCAGCTCACCCATATGGTCCGGCAGGTTCGCAGGGGCGGACATAAAGGCGGATTTGGGAACGTCGGCATACAGATCGTCAATGGATTTTGCGCTGATCTGCTGCAGCATTTCTTTCCGGTTTTCTGCGGTCAGGGGCAAATAGCGCATTGGCGGTTCTCCTTTGGGTCAGCTCTTACGAAAGGCTTTCCGTGAATTCGTCATAGGCGCCTTTGTCCATCAGGCCCTCGGCCTGCGCGATATCGTCAAGGCGGATGCGGATGATCCAGCCTTTGGAAAGGTCTTCTTTCAGGTCTTCGAGGTTGTCCTGCAGCGCCTCGTTGACCTCGACGATTTCGCCGGACACGGGGGCGTAGATTTCGCTGGCGGCCTTGACGGATTCAATGACGGCGAAGTTCTCACCCTTGGCGAGTTTGCGCCCCGTTTCGGGAAGCTCCAGATAAACCAGGTCGCCGAGCGCATGGCGGGCATAGGTCGTGATGCCGACGAGGGCGGTATCGCCTTCGACTTTGATCCATTCGTGGTCGTTCGTGTATTTGATATCGGCCATGTCCTAGTTCCTTTTTGTTTTCGGCGGTACGAAGGGGAACGGGGCCAATACGGCCTCTATATCCCGCCCGCGCACGCGGACGAGGACGGCATCCCCGGTTTTTCCAAGCTTTGGATCAATGTACGCCTGCCCGATGGCTTCGTTCAAGGTGGGGGAGAAGCCGCCGGACGTGACATCCCCAAGTTTTTCGCCGGACAGGGTGAATAGTTCGGCGCCTTCACGCGCTATGCCCTTGCCAGTCAGCTTGAATCCGGTGCGCAGGCGCGGCGCGCCTTTCTGGAGCTGTGCGCGCACTGTTTTCGCGCCGACATATCCGGTGCGGTCCTTGCCGATGATCCAGCGCAGGTCGGCCTCTACAGGGGTGGTATCGGCATCCAGATCATGGCCATAAAGCGGGTATCCCATTTCAAGGCGCAGGGAATCGCGGGCCGCAAGGCCTACGGGTTTCACATACGGATGTGCCATCAGGCGGTTCCATGCGGATTCGGCATGATCGGCCTGCATGCTGATTTCAAATCCGTCTTCGCCAGTGTAACCCAAGCGGCTGACCCAGCAGGGACCGAATTCCATGATGCGCATGTAACCGAGATTTGCTGCATCTATTTCCAGCGCTTCGCGCAGCACGGCTTCGGCTTTCGGGCCTTGAAGGGCGAGAAGGGCGCGATCCGTCAGATGCGTCAATGTTGCATCCTGCGGCAGGTTTTGCTGCAGCCAGGCGATGTCCTTATCCTTGCATCCAGCATTGATGACGGCGAAGAATTTGTCATCCGAGATGCGGGTGACGATCAGGTCGTCCGTGATGCCGCCATGCTCGTTGGTCAGGACAGTGTATTTGGCGATGCCGTGTTTTTGCGAGGCG
This sequence comes from Micavibrio aeruginosavorus, assembly GCA_003240795.1. Classification (GTDB taxonomy): domain Bacteria; phylum Pseudomonadota; class Alphaproteobacteria; order Micavibrionales; family Micavibrionaceae; genus Micavibrio_A; species Micavibrio_A aeruginosavorus_B. The sequence continues at coordinate 36,576 of QFNK01000001.1, forward strand.
ATGGCAGAGGGGGTCAGTTTTTCCCAGAAGGCGGCCGCGCCATCGCCTTCGACTACGATCTGACCCATATGGGATACGTCGAACAGGCCGCAATGCTCCCGCGTCCAGTTATGTTCAGCCAAGACGCCGCTCTCATACTGGATCGGCATGTCATATCCGGCGAATTCGGCCATTCTTGCTTTTAATTCAAGGTGCCTGGCGTGCAGGGGCGTTGTTTTCATGGTGCTTCTTGCCTTTCTACGGCCGCGTCCATATATTATTTCTTAAAGGTGTGATTGTAGAATTTTTACCACGCCGGATACCGGATTTGAAAAGGAGACACGGATATGTCCACAGACACGAAAAAAGAGACAGACAAAAAAGACGAACAAGGCAAAGGCGGCCATGGACATGGCTGCGGTTGCGGCCACAGCCACTAAGCTTTACATATTCAGAAAAACCCCGCTTCAAGCGGGGTTTTTTATTGGAACCGTCGCGGCGTCCGGGCGTTTTCAAACGGATATTTGAAAGGAGCCTTATCATGAAACGCAAGAATGTTATTTTGCTGACACTGGCAGGCGTGGCGCTTTTGGCGGCTACCGCAGGTGCAAGTGCCTATATCGCTCATGAAAGAGCGATGGATGAAAAAGCGGCGCCCCAGAAAGTCGCGGCGAAAAAAGAAACCATTACGTGGAACAGCGAGCGTCAGGCCGCTAAGCCCCAGCCGCAGCAGCAGGCCGCGAACACGTGCGATGATGCGAATATTGTCGGCGCTGCGATCGGTGCGGTTGCAGGCGGCTTTGCCGGTAATCAGGTCGGCAAGGGCAGAGGGCAGGATCTGGCCACCGTTGGCGGTGCTATCGGCGGCGGTTATCTGGGCAAGGAATATATCCCGACCCGCAACGTTTTGTGCCCGTAAATCAGGCCAAACCGCCGACAGGCACGGCATATAAATCATAATCGTCCGCGTCTTCGACCATGACGGGGACGATATCTCCCGCCTTGAGGTTTGCGGCGTCGCGCAGGAAGACTTTACCGTCGATTTCCGGTGCATCCCCTTCGGAGCGGGCATCCGCACCGCCGTCTTCGCCGACTTCATCGATGATGACGTTGATGATTTTTCCGACTTTTTGTTGCAGCTTTGTTGCGCTG
>QFNK01000181.1 GCA_003240795.1 Micavibrio aeruginosavorus
GACGGACAAGAAGAAAGTCCTGATTCTGGGCGGCGGGCCGAACCGTATCGGCCAAGGGATCGAATTTGATTATTGCTGCGTCCATGCGTGTTATGCGCTGAAGGAAGCGGGCTATGAAACAATCATGGTCAACTGCAACCCCGAAACGGTTTCGACGGATTACGACACATCCGACCGCCTTTACTTCGAACCCGTGACGGCCGAAGACGTTCTGGAGATCATCCGCAAGGAAGAAACGAACGGCAAGGTGCACGGCGTTATCGTGCAGCTCGGCGGGCAAACGCCCCTAAAACTATCGCACGGGCTTGAATCAGCGGGCATTACCATCCTCGGCACCGACACGGATTCCATCGACCTTGCCGAAGACCGCGAACGGTTCCAGAAACTCCTGCACAAGCTCAAACTGCGCCAGCCGGACAACGCGCTGTGCCGTTCGGAAGAAGAAGCGATCAGAGAAGCGGACAAGATCGGCTTCCCGCTCGTCATGCGTCCGTCCTACGTTCTCGGCGGACAGGGCATGGAAATCGTACAGACGATGGAAGAGATGAAATCCTATATGGCACGTGCCATTCAGGTTTCGGGAAAAAACCCCGTCCTTCTCGACCGCTATCTGAAAGGCGCGCTGGAAATCGACGTTGATGCGCTTGCCGATGGCAAGGACGTTTACATTGCGGGCATCATGGAACATATCGAAGAAGCGGGCATCCACTCCGGCGACTCCGCCTGCGTCATGCCGCCGCACTCCCTGCCGTTCAAAACGGTCAAGGAGCTGGAGCAGCAAACGGTCAAGCTTGCGAAAGCCCTGAAAGTGCGCGGCCTGATGAACGTGCAATACGCCCTGAAACTGAACAAGGATACGGGCGAATACGATATCTTTATCCTCGAAGTTAATCCGCGCGCCTCGCGCACCGTTCCGTTCGTCGCCAAAGCCACGGGCGTTCCGGTTGCGAAAATCGCCGCGCGCATCATGGCGGGTGAAGCGCTCTCCGACTTTTCACACATGCTGAAAGGCATGTCGATGGAGCATACGGCGGTCAAAGCACCCGTGTTCCCCTTCTCCCGCTTCCCCGGCACAGATGTTCTCCTTGGCCCTGAAATGCGCTCGACGGGGGAAGTCATGGGCCTCGACAAGGATGTCGCACAGGCTTTTGCGAAATCGCAAATCGCGGCGGGCACGATGCTTCCTACCTCCGGCACGGTGTTCCTGTCCGTCAAGGATAGCGACAAGGAAAAGCTGGTGCCTATCGCCAAGGAGCTTGTGGAGCTTGGCTTCAAGATCGTCTCCACGGGCGGCACGGCGAAATTCCTGCAGAATGCGGGGCTGGACGTCACGCGCGTCAACAAGGTGATGGAGGGCCAGCCGCATATCGGGGACTCCATTATCAACGGCGATATCGACCTGATGATCAACACGACGACCAAGGGGTCACAGGCGCTTACCGACACGCTGTCGATCCGCCGCCTGACGCTGACGCATAAAATCCCGTTCTTCACGCTCCTGACAGCCGCACGCGCGGGTGTTCAGGCCATCCGCGCTATGAAGAACAGGGACATGGATGTGAAGCCAATCCAGGCCTATTTCACGGAAAATGCGGATCTTGAGGCGGCCGAATAGCTATCCGCAACCCTATTATGCGTTTATGATGGAACCAATCGGAACATGCGCCGTTTGCATGCCGATTGGTTTTACTAAATTCATAATAGGAGAAAATATCATGAAAAAATTCGTTTTTGCCCTCGGCGTTGCTGCAGTTGCCATTACAGCCGCCTCCCCATCCTTCGCACGCGAAGTCAAACAGGTTGTCGGTTACGTCGAAACGACGCAGACATACAATGACCGCGATGCAGAATTCCGCAAAGCCGACACGAGCGGCGATGGCGCGATCAACTTCAAAGAATTCGCAGCAGCATCCATGTTCGAAAACGAATATGAAATGTTTAAAATGAACGACACGAACAATGACGACCTGCTGACAATCGACGAATTCCGCGTGTTTAGCAAGAGCGGCCCAGCAAAAGTAAGCGATGGTCCGTCCCACACGAACTACAACTTCAATAAAGGCTCGATCAACAAGTAATCGATCCTGCATGTTTTAAAAGGCCGGTCTCACGATCGGCCTTTTTTACGTATAATTGGGGGCATATTCGCCTGATCCGGTTGACAAAAAACGGGTACAGGCTAAGCTCTTGGAAAATACAGGCGTCCGCCACTCGTGGCGGATTTCTTTTTTGTACGATAAGGGTAAAAGGCAGGAAGACATGGAAAAAATACCGATGACACGCGAAGGCGTTGCAGCTCTGGAACAAGAGCTCCGCGACCGTATCTCAAAAACACGTCCGGAAATCATCGCGGCGATTGCCGAGGCGCGCGCCCATGGCGACCTTTCCGAAAATGCCGAATACAGCGCGGCCAAGGAGCAGCAGAGCCACAATGAAGGCCGTATCAAGGAACTGGAAGCCGTGATCGGCGCTGCCGAAATTATCGACCCCGCGCAATTCAAGGGCCAGAAGGTCATCAAGTTCGGTGCGAAAATCACCATTGTTGACGAGAACACGGACGAAGAACGTAAGCTCCAGATCGTCGGCGAATATGAATCCAACGCCGATGCGGGAAGAATTTCCATCACCTCCCCCATCGCGCGCGCTGATCGGCAAATCTCAGGGCGACAGCGTCGAAGTGCGCAGCCCTAAGGGTGCCGTAACTTACGAAATCCTCGAAGTCGCGTTCGGATAAGGTTACAGCCATGGCAATGGAAATTGAATACCGCTTTCTCCTTGCCGCCATGCCTGATCTTGGTGATGTAAAGCCTACACCAATCGTACAGGGGTATCTTTCAACCGATCCCGACAGGACGGTTCGCGTTCGCCGTATCGGCGATCTGGCGAAGCTGACGGTTAAGGGGCGCAAGGTCGGCGCGGCGGCACCGGAATTCGAATATGAAATTCCGGTTGACGATGCCGAAGGGATGCTCGCGCTTTGCGGTGCGGACGATACTATCAGCAAGGATCGTTACCAATGGCGCGGCGAAGACGGCCTGGTCTGGGAAATCGACCGTTTCAAAGGCCGCCATGAAGGTCTTTATGTGGCGGAACTTGAAGTCCCCGCGCTCGACACGCCTTTCCTGAAACCCGCCTGGCTGAAGGCCGTGGATATAACCACGGACATGCGTTTCGCCAATGCCGCCCTGACCGGCATCATGCGTGCAGAACTTCTCTCCAATATCGCGGACGTATTGAAAAAGCCCGGTCTGTAAGCCGGGCTTTCTTTATTATTGGCTGCGGCCACTTATTCCGCTTCGATCGGAACGCCCGGCTCTTCCTTCGCCGTGCGTACCAGCGGCATCGTCTTGACGGACGTGACGTTGGAGGCGGATGTCAGGTTTTCGGTCAGGAACTTCTGATAGCTGTCCCAATCCTTCGCGACGATGCGGAGCATGAAATCCACCTCGCCTGACAGCATGTGGCATTCGCGCACCAGCGGCCAGGAACGGCACGTGTCCTCGAATTTCTTAAGGTCTATTTCGGCTTGCGAGGTCAGGCGCACCAGCGCGAAAACCGTGATGCCGTATCCCATGGATTGCGGCTCGATCCGCGCATAATACCCTTTGATGAAACCGGCATCTTCCAGCGAGCGGACACGGCGCAGGCACGGCGGTGCGGAAATGCCGGCGCGCTTGGCCAGCTCCACGTTCGTAATGCGGCCATCGGCCTGAAGGTCCTTCAGGATTTTACGGTCTATTTTATCAAGCTTAATTCTACGCATTGGGGTCAACTTTAAAAAGATTGTTACAAGAAGGTGAAACTATATTCCCGTCATTACAGAAACGCTGATATAAAGTTGCGGGAAAGGATTTACAAGTGGTTTTTAAGAAGCCGCGAAGATATTGATATCCGCATGACTGTCAACCCCAATTCCCTGCAATGCTGGATTGTCACAGAAGGCATGGCCGGAACCGAAAATCAGTGTATAGGCGTGGCCGAATCGCTGCGGCTCGAACCTGTTATTAAGCGGGTCGGCCTGCGCCAGCCGTGGAAGTCGTTATCCCCCTGGCTCGGCCTTGAAACCGCAGGCACCTTTACCCCTGCCCTGACCGACCCGTGGCCGGACATCCTGATCGCCGCCGGACGCAAAAGCATTGCGGCCAGCCGGTATGTCAAGCGCATGAGCGGCGGCAAAACCCTGACCGTCCAGCTTCAAGACCCACGCATTTCGCCGCGGCATTTCGACCTTGTCGCCGTACCGGAACACGATCCGACCCGCGGGGACAATGTCATCGTCACCAAGGCCGCGCCGAACAGGATCAGCGAAACGCGCCTGTCCCGTGCGCGTTCAGACTTCGCCCCGCTTTTCGCAATGATGCCCGCGCCGCGCGTGGCCGTTCTGCTCGGCGGGAATTCCAAG
>QFNK01000182.1 GCA_003240795.1 Micavibrio aeruginosavorus
GCCGCATCGTCTTCGAGGGCACGCCCGCTGAACTGCGGGCCAATGCCTACGTCAGGAAGGAATGGCTGGAGGTCTGAGCGCGCCGGCAGCTGCCGGCCCGGGCGTCAGCGCGGGCACTGTGCGGCAGCTCTGGCCTTGGCCGCCAGTTCGGCGCCGTCGCGGCCTGCGTCAGGAAAGGTCGCATAGCCCATGTGCAGGCCGACGTACATCAGGCCGCTTTCCACCCCGCACCGGTTCCGGAACAAATATATTCCGCATTCGCCGCAGAATTTCCGAAAGCATCTGTTTCCAAGGTGCCTGAGTTTCTTCCAGATGTCGTGATGAAGAAAATTGACGGGACGGAGCATCGTTTCGCTGATTTCAAGGGAACGCCGACCCTTGTAAATCTCTGGGCCACATGGTGTACGCCCTGTATTGTCGAATTGCCGTCCCTTCAAAAGCTGTCGGAGCATTACAAGGGGCGCATGAATGTTATCGCTGTTTCCGTTGATCAGGGCAGGGATTTGGCGGCAATTTCCGGCTTTCTGGAAAAACGCATGGTGGGCGATTTTGCGGGGTATCTGGACATAACCGGCGGTTTTATCGGTAATCCTAATATAAGCGGTATTCCGACCAGTTTTCTGATAGGCAGCGACGGCCTAATTCTGTATCGTTTTGAAGGGGATGCGGACTGGACGTCCGAAACCGCCCGCGCTTTCTTCGATAGTTTTCTAAGTACCTCTCAGTGAAGCCTTTTTTAACCATTACAAAGGCATACTATCCTTAGTCAGAGATTCTTCAGGGGCATAATGTCTTACGTCATTGAATACGTTGAAAAAATGAATCAGGCGCAACTGGACGCCATGATCGACCTCCATATGCGTTTCCTCAGCGGAAGATTGGGGGGGCGCCGCGCCATCCTGAAAACCGTGGATTTGAGCGCGCTTTCCTTTATCGGAAAAGACATGCGGCAGGCTGATTTTACCGGATGCCTGATGGCCGGATGCGATCTTTCAAAAGCGAATTTTTCCGAAGCGCGTCTTTACGCGTGCGATTTGACCGATGCGAACTTGACGCGCTGTAACTTCGCGCGCGCGGACCTGCGCGGCGCGCGCATCCAAAGCGCGAATGTGGAGCAGGCGAACTTCGACAAAGCCGACCTCCGCGTGGGCGGTTTTGCGCGTGACGGTATGTACGACACGGGCGAAAGCGTATCGTTCCGCGGTGCCAACCTTGCGGGTGCAAGGCTTGTCGGTTCCATGGCGAACGGTGTCGACTTTTCGGACGCGATCATGACAGGCGTGAACATGACCGGTGCCGATCTGCGAAACGCCGAACTGCAGGGCGCGGACTTGTCCGGCGCACAGATGAGCGGCGCGAAACTCAAAGGCGCAAAGATGAAGGACACGATCCTGACCGGGATCAACGTCGCCGAATTCAGCATCATGGAAGCGGATCTTTCCGAGGCCATCACCGACCAGAACATCGGAACTTCGATCCAGGATCTGGGGGAACCGCTCCCGCAATTGATCGAAGTGCATCGCCGCTGGGTCGCCAGTGCCGGTGCCGAAGGAAAACAGCTGGACCTCAGCCACTGCGATCTTCGCCCGCTGGAAACCCTCAAGCAGGAACAACTCACGGCTATCAAGGGCATCGGTGCCCGTTTCTTCGGCATGAATCTTTACAAGATCGGCTTGCAGAGCGCCCATCTGGACAGCGCGGATTTCCGCCGCTGCGATATGGAAGAGGCCGACATGCGCGGCTCAACCTTCCGCGCTGCGCGTTTCAGCCACGCCAAACTCCGCGGTTCCAATTTCGAAGCGCTCGTCTTCGGCGGGGCAGGCGGAACGAAGCGGTTCAGCCCTTGCGACCTCGAAGGCGCATCGCTGACCTATGCGGATTTCTCGAACTGCAAGATGCGCATGGCCAACTTCAAAGACGCGGATCTGACGAACACCGACTTCCGCGGCGCCGATCTGCGTGAATGCGACTTCACGGGCGCGACGCTGGACGGAACATTGTTCGATGGCGCGCTTCTGGAAGGGGCAATCCTCCCGCCGCCTGAATCCGGTTCGGTCTTCAAAATGAAAGCCGACACGCAATCCGATGCGCAGGGCGCGTAACACGAAAAGATTTAAAGTCATTACGCAGGCGGAAGTTATGCTCTTCTGCCTGTGTTTTTCCATGCCGGCATCTGCGCAGGATGCAAGAAACTGGGATGTGGAATACGTGGCATCCTGCACACATCTTTCCAATCCGCCGGAACTGAGCATTCCGGAGGAATATCAGGCAAAACTCTGCGCCTGTTATTTCAAGGATGTGCAGGAACATTACGAATGGGGCACGCTGACGCCCGCCGATCTTGATCACGGCCTGCAAGAATTGAACGCCAGAAAAGCAACGCTCCGCATTGCCCAGGAAAAGCCGAAACCCTTCACGGGCGCATTCGACAACATCGAATTTTCCAAGGCGATCGCAAAGCTAGCGTTGGAGGGTGTTCTTCCCCTGACAAAACGCCCTGAAATCGTTCAATGCCTGAACGACGCGCATAAAAATGCGCCCGCGAAAAATCCGGCGGGCGCATCCGAATAAAACAATTCTACAATTTGCTGGTCAGCTCCGGAACAATCTGGAACAGATCGCCGACCAAACCGTAGTCCGCGATACCAAAGATCGGCGCATCGGCGTCCTTGTTGATCGCGACGATGACCTTGGAATCCTTCATCCCCGCAAGGTGCTGGATCGCGCCGGAAATACCGATGGCGATATACAGCTCCGGCGCGACGTTCTTGCCCGTCTGGCCGACCTGATAATCGTTCGGAACATAACCCGCATCAACCGCGGCGCGGCTTGCGCCGATTGCGGCGTTCAGCTTGTCTGCCAGCTCCTCGATAATCTTGAATCCTTCGGTGGAACCGAGAGCGCGTCCGCCGGACACAACCACGCGTGCGGCGGTCAGTTCGGGGCGGTCGGACTTTGAAACTTCCGCCGAAACGAAAGAGGACAAACCGGAATCGCCCTTGGCCGCGATATCTTCAATGCCCGCACTGCCGCCGTCCGCCGGTGCCTTGTCGAACGCCGTTCCGCGTGCCGTGATGATCCTGATGGAATCAGAAGATTTGACCGTGGCGATCGCATTGCCCGCATAGATCGGACGGTTGAACGTGTCGGCATCAATAACGCCGATAATGTCCGAAATCTGCTGCACGTCGAGGAGGGCGGCAACGCGGGGCAGGATATTCTTCCACGTTGTCGTTGCCGGGCCGATGATGTGGCTGTAGTTCTTTGCGACATCCAGAATGACCGGCGCGACGTTTTCGGCAAGGCCGTTGCCAAGCGCCGCGTCGTCTGCCTTCAGCACTTTGGATACGCCGCCGATCTTTGCGGCGGCATCGGCTACGCTTCCACATCCCGATCCTGCGACAAGGACATGGATATCTCCGCCGATTTTCGCGGCCGCGCCGACGGCATGAAGCGTCGCTGGTTTCAGTTCTTTGTTGTCATGTTCCGCAAGGACGAGAATGGCCATGTTACAGCACCTTCGCTTCGTTTTTCAGTTTATCGATCAGTTCGTCAACGCTGGACACTTTGCCGCCGCCCTGACGTTTTGCAGGCTCCGCCACTTTGACAACGGACAGGCGCGGCGCAACGTCCACGCCGTAATCTGCGGGCGTTTTGGTTTCCATCGGTTTGGACTTCGCCTTCATGATGTTCGGAAGTGCGGCATAGCGCGGCTCGTTCAAACGAAGGTCGGTGGTGACAATGGCTGGAAGCTTGACGGAAACCGTTTCAAGTCCGCCATCAACCTCGCGCGTGACTTTCGCATTGCCGCCATCAATCTCGACCTTGGATGCGAAGGTCGCCTGACCCCAGCCGAGTAGCGCGGCCAGCATCTGGCCCGTCTGGTTTGAATCATCGTCGATGGATTGCTTGCCCATGATGATCATGTCCGGCTTTTCGCCTTCGACGATGGCTTTAAGGATTTTTGCGACGGCCAGCGGCTCCACGCCGCCAATATCCGTCGGCGCGTCCGTCTGGACGAGGATGCCGCGATCGGCGCCTACGGCCATCGCCGTGCGGATCACGTCCTGCGCTTTTGCGGGACCGATGGAGACGACGACGATCTCTGTCGCCTTGCCGGCTTCTTTCAGGCGGACGGCTTCTTCAACCGCAATTTCGTCGAACGGGTTCATCGACATTTTGACGTTGTTCAGATCAACGCCTGTGCCGTCGGCCTTCACGCGTATTTTCACGCTGTAATCAACCGCCCTTTTGACGGGGACCAAAATTTTCATGAATATATCTCCTTATTTTCCGGCCGTCAGGACGGCGAGGGCGAAGAACGCCAGCGCAAGGCCCTGCATGATGACGCGAAGGCGCATCAGCTTGTTGCCGTATTTTTCATTGAACTCGCCGCCCT
>QFNK01000183.1 GCA_003240795.1 Micavibrio aeruginosavorus
ATTACCGTCCCTATCGAATTGACCGAAGACGGGGATTATTGCGGCGGAAACTTTCTGCGCTGTCCGCACTATGTCCTCGATACAAGCGAAGGGAAGATGAAAGTCCTCGGCGTTATCAAAGCCTTTGCCATCGACCGCGGCGACGAAATTAAAAACGGCTATTGGACATTGAAAGTTTTCATGGACAGCAAGCTGCCTGAGAATAATCCGCAAACGGATATTTACGCCTACGATCCGAAACAAAAAACTTATTTGAAGCTACAGCCGAATTGATGGGACGCGACGAGGGGAATGAGAGAGTGAACGCCGCTTTAAAACCGTCGGGTTTTATAGTGCTTGTATTTATGTGCGCCCTTCTGTTTTCGCCAACGCCCGTATATGCCGAAAGCCTGACCCTCAAGCGCCCGTTGAACTCAACCGTCACAAGCCCGTTCGGATGGCGTAAGGCATCCCAGACAGGTGGCAACGTATCCTATGACAGGCTTCACGCCGGAACGGATTACCGCGCGAGGACGCCGACCCCTGTTCCTTATGAAGGCTCTCATCAGAGCTGCAAAAACGGGATTGCAACTATTCAAAACGCATGCAATGTGAGCCAGCGTTTCATCCACTTGTCCGATTGCAGTAAAGGCAATCTTGTTTCCGGTTCTACCGGAACGAAAGCCCCACACCTGCACCATGAATTGCGTATCGGAAGCACGCCAGTTGACGGGGAACATTATTTCACCGGCGCCTGCGGTACCGATCTCTGTACCGAACAAGTTCGGAAATGCCTTCTGGACCACGCAAAAACCAAGGGCGGCAGCGGCGGCAGCGCCAGCGATGCAGCATCGTCGAACGCCCCCCAGCCCGCCGATGCGCAAAATCCGACCACATCGACCTATGTTGGTACGGGAAGCCCAGATCCGGTTAGCGGCGAAGTCAACCGCGGAAGCCCCTATTACCTCGATACCGGGGACGGCCGAGTTACGCGTGAGCCCATTCTCGACACATCCGAAAACGTGATGCCCGTGCTGCCCGATACGGTCACAACGGGTTTCACGCAGCCAACCACGACCAGCAATGAGATCACCGGATGCGCGACCGACACATGGACCGCGATGGTCAATATGGCCGTTCTTCAGACACGCCGTGAAACGATCATCAATCAGGCGCTGATCGCTAAAGCGGACAGCGTCATGGCCTATTCCTGCATGAATGAGAGCATGAAGAAAGTCGGCGAAAATCTGGGGCCGATTTTCAGTGAGACTAAACGCTGGGTCAACGCGCAGATCGATATCGAGGGCAAAACAGTCACGGTCAACAAAGAGCTGGGCGAATCCTCCCTCGATGGTGCAGTCTTCGGTGCGGCAACGAACGCTTATATGAACTATGCCCAAAAATCCTTCAAACATTCCATGATGGGCGGGATGCTGGATATCGGCGGCAATGAAAACGGCAGCGAAGATCCGGCCAGCGAAGATGCGGGCGCGCAGGACGCCATGCCTTGCGGCGTGATGAACCAGGTCTGGCAAATGGCGAAATGCATGAATTACGGCGACGTGCCTGGCTTCCCTAAATTCGAGGATCTTATTTCCGGCGACAAGGACCCGCGCAAATATCCGAAAAACATGACCTGTAAAAACACAGGGATCACGCAAGCGATGATCGATACGGCGCGCCACAAAGAAGTCGAGAAGAGCAAGCTTCAGCTTCATTACGATCAGATACGTCCCGACAACAACGCCTGCGGCCCCGCCATTGCGACGGGCGTGACGGTGAATATCCGCAAGGACGGGATCATAAGCCGCCTGGAAACCTATCAGGACGGCATATGCATCAGCCCCGGTTGCAGCTATCAGACGAGCGGTTACAGCGGAACCGGCAAATGCGAGGTCAAAAAGCCATGATGAACAGCGGAAAAGCGAGCGTTTGCCATAGGCGGCATGTTTTGGTTAGAATGGAATGCAGGGCAAGGGATTAGAATTATGAACCAGTTTTTTAAAATAGCGTTGTTCGCCATTCTTCTGGGGCTATCTGGCACTACATTTCCCACGGTTAAATTAGCCTGTGCGGAAGATGGCGGCGAAAGAGATCCATTGCGTGATGGTCCAGACGTTAGCGGAATCAATTCCAACTCCAAGATCGCCGCACAAACCTGTGATACCGAAGTCTGGCGCACCATGGAAGCCCGCGCCCGTCTTGAAACGGAACGCGAGATGATGCAGAACCAGAACCTGATCTTTAAGCCGGACAGCGTTCTGACTTATGCCTGTTTCGACAAGTTTGCCTCACACGCATCTATGTCTGTCGGCCCTCTTTTTACACATACGACCTATTTTGGTGGCAAAGAAATAATTCCATGGGGACAAGGTAAAGCAAAAGGTATGGATATCGCCTTGCAAGAAACCGTCATCGCCTCAATGAAAGCCTATGTAGAAGGCGAAAAAGGAAATTTCAAACATGCCCTTCTTGGTGGGCGCGGCGCTGAACTCCCCAATCTAGGTCAACAAGCGGTAACGGACATCGGCAGTAAAGGCAGCACGTATAACTGCGGCGTTATGGCACAGGTATGGGCTGCAGCAAAATGCATGAACTTTTTGCATACAGAACAATTTGCAAAGAATGACGGATTTTTCCCATTCCTGAATCTTGCAGCGCAACAGGGTGGAAAACCCGTTGTAGGCTATGAGAATAAAAACGAAGTACGACAATATCCTACGGCTTGCGGCGGCACACCTATCACGGGCAGCACATGGAAAGACATGTACCGTTTGAGCCGTAATGAAAGAGAATTCGGAGTTCCAGATCGTCTATACCAATACGGTACGCCTATCAATCAGACCTATACCGATGTCCGTAAACTGATCGAGCCAGGCAAATGCGGCAAGCAGGCCATCAAAACAGGTGTGACCGTGATCCTTTCGCCAAGCTCCAGCACGAAAACGATGGAAGACGGCGTTTGTACAAACCCGGGATGTGTCGTTCTGAATGGCACGTGCGTGTCGAGCGAGGCAGCTACTGCGGGTAATTACGGCGGCAGAACCTAACAGAAGCAGAGATTAGTGTCTGCCTTTGTCTTCCCTGTTTTTCATGTACTCCATAACGATCTGAGCGACCTTTTCGCGGTCGACGGCTTCTGATCCCGCAGGTACTGCCTCCTTCCGGGGCGGCACGGCTGGTGCGGGTTTGACCGCCGGAGCCGGCTGCGCGGCGGATTTGGCGGATAGCGGCATGTCGGCGGGTTTCATTTCATCCGGGACGAAGGCTGAAAACCGTTCTTTCATGGCGGCCAGAAAATGCGGATCGATGCCTGCCCGCGTGTCCCGCAATATTTTCAACGCGCGCTCCCTTAGAATCCTGCTTGCGGGGTTGTTGCGGTCGCCTTTCATATTTCTAATCCTTTGCCTTTGACCATAAAGAGCCCTATACCTAAAAGGTAGAGATTCCGGCGGTTTACCCGTACCAGTATACCGCCAAAACGACAGAATGCATAAGTTTTAAGTGACTGCCATGGCTGGGCTTCTGACCCTTTATGAAACATTGATCCGCGCGGGGAAACCGGCCCTTGAAATGCTGCTCCGCGCCCGCGCGCGGCGGGGCAAGGAAGACAGCCTTCGCATCAATGAGCGCAAGGGCCGCGCCTCCATCAAGCGTCCAGCCGGAAAAATCGTCTGGGTTCATGCCGCGAGTGTCGGCGAAGCGCAATCCGCCCTGATCCTTATCAACGCAATGGACAACGCCGCCCCTGATACGCATATCGTCGTGACGACGGGAACCGTTACCTCAGCAACGCTGATGGAACGCCGCCTGCCCGCCAATGCCTTTCACCAATATGTTCCGCTGGACCATCCCGTCTGGGTGAAATCTTTCCTCGACCACTGGCAGCCGGACCTTGCGCTCTGGATGGAATCGGAACTATGGCCGAACATGCTGGGCGCGCTGAAGCGCCGGAACATTCCGGCCATTCTCGTCAATGCGCGACTGTCGGAAAATTCCTTCCGCAACTGGAGCATGGCGAAAGGCGCCGCAAGCAAAATACTTGGCACATTCGATCTAATTCTGGCGCAGACAAAAGCCGACGCGCACAGGTTCGAAAGCCTTGGCGCGAAAAATGTTACCGCCGGCGACAATTTGAAATACGGCGCGGCGCCTCTGCCATATGATGAATTATCGCTGTCCGCCCTGTCGCTCACGGTCGATGGCCGTCCGGTGTGGGTTTACGCCAGCACGCATGAAGGCGAAGAAGACCTTGCCTGCCGCGTGCATGCCCGTTTGAAAGAAACTATCCCCTCGCTTCTTACCATCATCGTACCGCGTCATCCGGAACGGCGCGAGGATGTTGCGAAATCCTGTTTCGAAAACAGTT
>QFNK01000184.1 GCA_003240795.1 Micavibrio aeruginosavorus
ATACACAAACGAGAGAATTCTACCTTGAAGGTGGAGCTATGGTACTTGCTGATGGGGGTGTGGTTTGCATTGACGAATTCGATAAAATGCGTGATGAAGACCGCGTTGCGATCCATGAAGCCATGGAACAACAGACCATATCTATCGCAAAAGCCGGTATCACGACTATTCTCAATGCTCGGACATCAGTCCTTGCAGCAGCAAATCCAATCTTTGGTAGATATGACGATCTCAAATCACCTGGTGAAAACATCGACTTTCAAACCACCATTCTATCTAGATTCGACATGATTTTCATTGTTCGTGACGACCATGATCGGAATCGAGACGAACGAATTGCCAAACATGTCATGGGTATCCATATGGGTGGTCAAGGGGTTGAAGAACAAGCCGAATCAGAATTCGCAGTTGAAAAGATGAAACGATATATTCGATTTTGCAAATCGTAAGTAAATTTCCAAACATCATGTCATGGCTTGGGTACGGAGAAGTCTGAAACTGACATTATTAAATCAGACGTTGCGCCGGCGCTATTGCTGGCGGCGGCATCTGTCGGCAATGTTCTGGGATCCTGCGTCAACTGGCTCCTCGGGCGGTATCTGGAGCATTTCAAGGACAGGAAATGGTTTCCCGCCAGTCCAAGGGCGCTGGAAAGAGCGCAGGAAACGTACAGACGTTACGGGCGATGGACGCTGCTTCTAAGCTGGGTTCCCCTTATCGGCGACCCGATTACGGTTATGGCGGGTGTCATGCGGGAAAGGCTGTGGGTGTTCGTCGTGCTGGTTTTTGTTGCCAAAACGGGACGTTACCTGGCTGTCGCTGCCATTACGCTCAATTTGTTTTCAGCCAACAACCCTTAAAAAGCCGTATTTACGGCCTATCTATTCCCTGTAATGCATTGTAGTTTTTCAATTATGAAAGACCAAATATGAACAGCGCAAGCCATCATGTCCTTCTTGTGGAGGATTACGAGCCGAACGTGGTCGTCGCCGGATATTTTCTGGAGGATTTCGGCTGCACGTATGATGTGGCGCACAACGGCATGGATGCGTTGGAAAAGGCACACAAGACGCGGTATATTGCAATATTGATGGACGTGCAGATGCCCGTAATGGACGGATACACGGCTACGGCGCATATCCGTAAATTCGAGCAGGAACATAATCTGCCGCGGGCCGCGATTATCGGCATGACGGCCAATGCGTTGGTTGGTGACCGCGAAAAATGTATCGAGAGCGGAATGGACGATTATATATCCAAGCCGTTTTCGCCGGACGATTTGAAAAAGAAGCTCTATACATATCTTTCTGCGAAGGAATGATTTTTATGAAGTTGGTTTTGCCTGTTGTTTTGCTCGTTGTTACAGCTATTGCGGCTGTGCCTGTTTTCGCAGAAAAGAAAAGCGGAAGTTTTACGGAGCAGGACAAGATCGCGCTTCGCAAGGTCGAGCTTGCAAGGCTGGATACAAACAAGGACGGTATTGTTACCGTCTCCGACCTGATGAACAGCATCAAGTTTAAATTCGCGGCGATAGATACCAACAATGACCGTATTGCCGACCGCGTCGAAATCGAGAATTACATTAAACGGTTCCGCGCGGAGCATGAAGGCGTGTATGGAAAGTCGCTCGACAATCAGGAGCGGAAATTGCGCCAGCGTCTTGCGGCGGCGGACCAGAACCGGGACGGGACGCTCATTTTCAATGAATACTGGCAGTATTTTCTTGCGCGCTATCGTCTGTTTGATCGCAACAAGAATGGCATTATAGAGGAAAACGAATATTTCACGGATGTCGATCAATATCCTTATGCCAACTAAGTTTCCGTTTTTTCTTTTCGTACTTTTCTTTTTATCGGTGCCTGCGATGGCGCAGGATAAGGCCGCGCCCGTCTGCGGTTTGTCCCTTTACACGATCGAAGGGAATAGCATGGTGCCGCTTGTCCGGCCCGGCGACAAGGTTGAGACGATGCCGCCTTCCTGTCTCGGCCGTGCGATCGAGGACGGTGATATCATCGTCTTTACGAATGCCGCCGTTAAAACGGCGATTATCAAGCGGGTCATAGCACGCGGGGGTGACAGGTTTGCGGTTCGCGAGGGCGCTGTGCTTGTCAATGATAAGAAAGTTACCACTGCCGACGGGAGAGCATTTCACCTCTCCGAAGGCAGGCTCGGCATGATCCGCCTTTACGAGAGCGGCTATAACGGTGTTGTCCCGAAATCCGCATATCTGGTCATCGGGGAGCAAGAGGGCGGCACGACGGACAGCACGCGGTTCGGCATGATCGATATTTCGGACATAAAAGGTGTGATGGTGAACAACCTTAGCGCGGAAAAGCGGGCGGAGGGGGAGAAACCTGCTCCGCAAGCCGTAACCGTTACAAAATAACAAAAATCTTGCGCCCGCCCGGTTCTGTAGAGTAAAACGGGCCGTCATGAAAAAAGACCTTCACAAACCCCTGATATGGACGGTGGTCGCCTCGGAGAGCAGCCACCTGCTGTGCTGCGTGTTTCCGACGCTGTTCAGCCTTGCGGGTTTGTTGTCCGGCCTTGGTTTTATGGTCACTATTCCGGCGCCTATGGTGGAACTGCACGATATGATCCACCGCTTTGAAATCCCCCTGATCCTCATGTCCGGCGTTCTTCTCGCATTGGGCTGGGCGGCGCTTAGATATAGTGAAAAAGTAGACTGCCACAGCACCGGATGCGCCCACGGCGCCTGCGCGCCCAAGCGTTCCAAGGCCGGCCTGATCATGGCAATTGCGTCCGGATTGTTCGTTTTTAACGTGGCAATTTACCTTTTTGTCCACCGTACAAACCTTATTGAGCATGTATTAGGTCACGCGCACTAGTATCAATGCTTGCGGAACGCCTATAAAATCTGCTAAAGATCGCGCCGAAAGAGATATTTATCCGGTCACATATGACATTTGAAGAACTGGGTTTGAGCCCGGAAACGCTAAGAGCCGTTACCGAAAAAGGCTATACAAACCCCACCCCCATTCAGGAAAAAGCCATTCCCGCAATCATGATGACGCGGGATGTGGTCGGTCTTGCCCAGACGGGTACAGGAAAGACGGCCAGCTTTACCCTTCCGATGATTGACGCGCTGGCCGGTGGCCGTGCGCGCATGCGCATGCCGCGTTCTCTGGTTCTGACGCCGACGCGTGAGCTGGCGGCGCAGGTTGCCCAAAATTTTAAGGACTACGGCAAATACCACAAGCTTTCGATGGCTTTGCTGGTGGGCGGCGAGTCTATGGCCGACCAGACGAAGCTGCTTGATAAAGGCGTTGATGTCCTGATTGCCACGCCTGGCCGCTTGCTCGATCTGTTCCAGCGCGGCTCGATCCTGCTGAACGATATCCGCATCCTTGTTATCGACGAGGCGGACCGCATGCTTGATATGGGCTTTATCCCGGATATCGAGCGCATCGTTTCCCTGATCCCGCCGACACGCCAGACCCTGCTGTTTTCCGCGACGATGGCGCCTGAGATCAAGCGTCTAACGGAAAAATTCCTGTCGAACCCGAAGGAAATCTCCGTCGCGCCGCCGGCCACGACGGCGACAACAGTTGAGCAATTCCTGGTTCATACAACGCCGCGTGACAAAAAGCGCGTGCTGGGCCGTATTCTGAAGCAGGAAAATCCGAAAAACGCGTTCGTCTTCCTGAACCGCAAGCGCGACATTTCGGATGTCGCCGGCTGGCTCAAGAAAGAAGGGTATGACGCGGCGCCGCTCCATGGCGACATGGTGCAGGCGAAGCGTACGGAAACCCTGCAGGGGTTCCGCGATGGCAGCGTCAAGTTCCTTGTCTGCAGTGATGTTGCGGCCCGCGGCCTTGATATTTCCGCCGTTTCGCACGTCTTTAATTATGATGTTCCTATGAACCCGGATGACTATGTTCACCGTATCGGCCGGACTGGCCGTGCGGGTCAGAGCGGACGCGCCTGGATGCTTGCTACGAAAGAGGATGAAAAATTCCTTGTAAATGTAGAAAAGACCATCAAAAAGCCTGTTCCTGTTTACACATTCCCTGATGCGCCGCAAGCCGTTGAAGGCGAAGAGCGCGATGTCAGGGAAGACCGCCGTCCGCAGCGCCGTGAGCGCGAGCCGCGTCCGGCACGTGATGAGCGCCCAGCCCGTCCGCAGCAGGCGCAGCGTCCTGCCCGCAATGAGAACAGCCGCGACGATGACGATAATGTCGTTGGTTTCGGAGACGATATTCCGGCGTTCCTCAGATAAATCTAATATTCGCGAAAGTCGTTTTGCGAATTGACTTTTTCCCCGTTTTGCCAATGATTGGGAGATACCTTTTCAAGGTGTTTCGCGTATTCTT
>QFNK01000185.1 GCA_003240795.1 Micavibrio aeruginosavorus
GGTATCCGTAGACGCTATGGGGTATTATAATCATGAAACTTACACATCTGGCGTGCAAGAACGCCAAACATGCATCCAAGCAATATAAGCTGACGGATGGCGCTGGCCTGTACCTATTGGTCAAGCCGAATGGCGCGAAGATCTGGCAAATGAAATATGCGTTTCTTGGGAAGGAGAAAACTTTCTCTATCGGGCAATACCCGCTTGTCGGACTTTCTGAAGCGTGAGAGGCGAGAGATGCGGCCAAGAAGCTTTTGATGCAGGGCATAGACCCAACCAACGCAAAAAAGCAGGAAAAGCGTCTTGCTGTTCGCAATGCCCAGAACACGTTCAAGGCTACGGCTCTTGAATGGTACGATACCAAGAAAGGAGAGTGGTCGGAAACTCACGCCAAAAACGTCCTGCATCGGCTGGAGACGGATATTTTTCCGCAGTTGGGTAATACGCCTCTCAAGGAAATCAAAGCTCCTGACCTTCTTGACGCTTTGCGCAAGATAGAACGGCGGGGTGCACTCGATTTACCCATCCGTACGCGCCAAATTTGCGGACAGGTGTTTCGCTATGGCGTCCAACTTGGCCGCTGTGACCACAATCCGGCAGAAGCCTTGCGCGGAGCGCTCAAAACCAAAAAGACAGAGCACTATGCGGCGATCACGCCGGATGAGCTTCCTGAGCTTGTGAGGGCCGTCCATCGCAACGATGCGAGATTATATCCGCGTACACGAAATGCGATCCTGCTGTCCCTGCTGACCTTTCAGCGGCCTACGGAAATCCGTGAGGCCAGATGGTTGGAAATTGATTTAGACAAGGGTTTATGGACCATTCCTGCTCAACGCATGAAGAAAAAACGGGAGCATATCGTGCCGCTGTCCCGCCAGGCTATCGCCATCCTGAAAGAGCAGAAGGAAGAAACGGCCCTGCTGAAAACCGATTGGGTTTTCCCCAGTCATATCCGGCCTCGCAACGCCATGAGCAACAACACCGTCCGCGTGGCTTTACAAAAGCTGGGTTTCAAGGGGCGCATGACCGCACATGGTTTTCGCGCTCTGGCCCGTACAGCCATTCGGGAGGTGCTGGACTATCCACCGGACGTGATTGAGGTTCAACTCGCGCACAAGGCCGCAGGGCCGCTTGGCGAGGCCTACAACCGCGCCCAGTTTCTGAAGCGGCGGACCGTGATGATGCAGGAGTGGGCGGACTACATCTACACGGTTTCATCCGGCAGAACCGTTATTCATGCCAATTTCAAAAGCGTCAGGGGGTAAGATGAGCATAGGGAAGACATTCAAAGAGTCCACACCGCTTACACTGGGTCAGGCTCTTGATGCTTGCGTAAGCTACGCTCGGCATCGTTCCCATTTTGACCGCCAACAAAAACGATTTGTTCAAGATGCTCACGAAGGAAGGCCAACCGACCTCTCATTAGAGGAACAACACGAATTAATCGGCTTTGTCGCGCAAGGGGATGAAGAAAAATACGAGAAGTTGTCCTTAGCCCATAAACGGGAGCGGCTGTTACAAGCCCTAAAAGACGGTCGTATCCGAGCATGGGGATATTTGGCTCCCTTCAAACGACATGACAAGAAGCAGTTGATAGACACGGGGCAGTGGCACTATCTGAATATAGGCGAAGGCGTTGCAACCGGAAACGGGCAAACATATATCGGCCTTCAATTCGATATAAAGCCGGACTCTATTACAGCCACAGCCGCAAAAAGCGCCGCTTCACGAAGCACAAGAGACGAAATCCTCGCCATCTACGAAGACAGAATCACCGAATTACGCACTCTCACTCACGACCAGCGCGGTGAGAGGATAAAGCAGATTGCAGAAAATCATGGTTTTGAAACTATCAGAGGCTATAGTGTTAACAATATACGCGGGATTTTACAGGACGCAGGACACCTGCGAAAGCCAACGGATTGAAGTAAAATAATATTTTATTTTTTAGCAGGTGCGACCGCAATTGGTTTGCACCTGATTTTTTTTCATCATTGACCTCATGGAAACGCTCGTACCAAGGAGATCAATAATGAGCATCAATGAAAAACAGGCATATGACGTGCCAACCTTTTGCCAGCTATTCAGCATCGGCAAAACCCGCACCTATCAGGAAATCAAGGAAGGCCGCTTGAAAATCGTCAAGGTCGGAAAGCGCACCCTGATCCCTGCCCACGCCGCTAGCGAATGGCTTGCCAACCTGAATACGGTGGAGGCATAGCAATGACCGATAAAAAAGAAACCGCCGGTTTGCGTCCGGCGGTCTTTGAAGCAGGTGAAAATGCTCAGCCCCATAATCGCCCCAATCCCTTGCTTTCGCAAGCCTTGCGTTATGCCGAGCGTGGATGGCCAGTCTTTCCCCTTAAACCACGTGGCAAAACACCCCTGACCCCTAACGGGTTCAAGGATGCCGCTACGGATAAAAAACAAATCGTGGCGTGGTGGGAAGCACATCCGGACGCGAATATCGGCCTTGCCACCGGAACGGCATCGGGACTTTTCGTTCTCGACATTGACGGCGATGACGGCGAGCAATCTCTTAAAAAGCTGGAAGAGAACCACGGGCCTCTACCCCCTACAGGAGAAGTCATCACTGGCGGCGGCGGACGACATCTATACTTCAAGTTGCCGGACGTGCGCACCGTTCGCAACAGTGCCGGAAAGCTTGGCCTTGGCCTCGATGTTCGTGGCGATGGTGGATACGTTGTCGCGCCGCCCTCGATACATTCATCCGGAAAGCCCTATGAGCGTTCTGTGGATAGTCACAATCAGATTGCGCCCCCGCCC
The DNA here is from genome assembly GCA_003240795.1 of Micavibrio aeruginosavorus. Taxonomy (GTDB): domain Bacteria; phylum Pseudomonadota; class Alphaproteobacteria; order Micavibrionales; family Micavibrionaceae; genus Micavibrio_A; species Micavibrio_A aeruginosavorus_B. The sequence goes on from QFNK01000185.1 coordinate 2,788, forward strand.
GACTGGCTGGTTGATTTGGTCTGCGGCATTTCGGACACTAAAACCCAAAGCGGGACACGATTTCACGAAGGCCTAGAAGTTATCTCGGAAGGCAGGCGCAACAGCACCCTGACAACCTTGTGCGGCCTTCTTTTGAACAAGAGGGTTTCTCCGGGCTGCTGTCTTGCCCTTTGCCGTGCCGTCAATCGCCAATGCTGCCAGCCGCCGCTGGCAGACCATGAGGTTCACCAAATCGTCAACAGCATAGCAGGCCGCGAGCTTGCCAGAACAAAGGAGAGCAACCATGACGTTCGATAACATTTCCGCCTTGGAAGCAGCTTGGGAAGAGCAAGAAAATGGGCACCAGCCCTTGCCCTTGATGCGGCACGTCCCGCCGGAAACGCCGATACCCATTGATGCCTTGGGCGGCGTACTGCGCGACACGATAGTGGCTATCCATGACAAGATAGGTGCGCCTATGGCGACATGTCTTCAGTCTGTTCTTGGTGTTGCCACCTTGGCAACGCAAGCTCATGTGAATGTCCTAATGCCGACAAAGCAGGAACGGCCCGTATCCAACTTCTTCATGACCATATCGGAAAGCGGCGAGCGCAAATCCAGCGCGGACAGTGAAGCCATGAAGCCCGTACGGATGTGGGAGAATGAACTGCGGCAACAATACGAGCGCGATCTTCCAAATTATCGGGATGAACTGCAAGCGTGGGAAGCTGCACGAGCAAAAGCGCAAGGAAAGGGTAATGGCGGCAATGCCCAAGCTATTAAGAATGCTTTGCAGGCAATCGGCCCTGAGCCTCAACCGCCACTTCATCCCAATCTCACCTGTGACGATTTCACTATTGAGGGGCTTTATCTTAGCCTGTCCACGGGGCAGGCAAGCCAAGGTGTGTTTTCATCCGAAGGCGGACAGTTCTATGGCGGACACGGCATGAACAAGGACAACAGGCTGAAAACGGCGACTGCCCTCTCTTCTTTGTGGGACGGTGAACCCGTTCGCCGCACACGAAAGGGAGATGGCGTATCTTCCATGCCGGACCGCCGCGTGAGTGTGCATCTCATGATGCAGCCTACCGTAGCTCGTCTTGCTTTTGGTGACCCCGTTCTGACGGGTCAGGGGTTCATGTCGAGGCAACTCGCAGTCATGCCAGACCCACTGGCGGGCACAAGGTTGTGGAAGGAACCAAAGCCAGAGAGCCTTGTCGCTCTCGATGCGTATACGCAACATGTTCTGGGTATCCTGTCACAGCCCTATCCTTTGCGACAGGGGAAGGTGAATGAATTGGCCCCACGGTCGTTGCCTTTGTCCAATGCCGCCGTCAGTGAGTGGAAGGCGTTCTACAATGCCGTTGAAAAAGAGTCAGGTTCCGGCGGGCGGTATGAAAGAATACGCGGTCTCGCCAACAAGCTCGGCGAACACGCTATCCGTCTGGCCGGGGTTCTCACGCTGTTCGACGACCTGAACGCCGGAGACGTCCCTCTGGAAAAGATGCAGGCGGGGATTGCGCTGGCTTGG
>QFNK01000186.1 GCA_003240795.1 Micavibrio aeruginosavorus
CGAATAGATAAGAGTTCTTCGGCATATTATGCCTTAACTTCTTGATTTGCGAAGACATGAGCGAAAGGGCATTCGGCGTATTTTGCTCCGCCTGAAAATTTCCTATCGTGCCACCGTTGAACAAAACAGCCGCAGAGGAATAAAAGGGTAAAGCCAGACCATCACTGTAGAAATCATTGTTTATTGCGTGCGCTTTAATTGCAGGGCAGGCACGCCCCACCTGTTCGGCAGCCCACGATGCAAAATCCCGGTTAATGTCAATGGCGGTATAATCACGCAAACAATCACCATAGGCATGAATATAAGGAAGCGTATTGCTTTCAACGGCATGCTCGCCCCCGGGCCCCAGATCTATCAGCTGAGAGACAGGCCCCGTAAGCGCGGCCATTGATGATGCATGATCTTTGATAACCTGCTTCTGACGGTTGAGCATATTGCCCTCTTGCGACAGGTTTTCCCAGATGTCCCACAACTCATTCCCGCGACAAGGATCTGTTGCCGATTTTGCCTCCAGATATTGCCATTTGCCCATATGTCCATGCTGGCGTCCCATGAACCAGTCCAGCGTGTCATGCGCGAAACTGTTTTCAGACTTATACTGAAACTCCCTAACGAACATCCGGTACCTTCGCTTCCTTCCATGCAAAATGGAATTGCGTTCTTTGCGCCGCGGCTATTTCAGCATTGTGAATAATATGGACCGTTGTTTCCTCACCAAAAATGAGGAAAGCAAGACTGTTGCCGAAAACATAAAAAGGCACACTGTGAAAATAAGCAGAAGGCATCCACCGATATTCAGCATAATCGGAGCCCACAAAATTCATATCGCCTTCTTTTATTAGAACCTTGAATGAAAACTTACCGCGAATGGCGGCCATCTTCTGCGTGTAAAGATCGTCCTGCTCCTTACCATGCCGTTCGGTAAAAACAGTCTCGTCTACGTTGGAAACACAGAACTCACCGCCTTGGGTTCTTGCAGCTTCATAAACAAGCTCCATAAATTGAACCAGCCCCCCTTGCCCACGAAAAGTCTGAGTTTTTAAACTTTTCCTTTTGACGCCATCATCCTGAGTAAAATCAATACCTTCCATATCGAGAACATGGCCGATTTTCTCAAGATTTTGAGCAGACATCCCGGTTTTACTTGCCAAATAGGCAGACATCATCTGTTTGGAAACACCAATACGGCCAGCCAGATCTGAGGCACTCCAGTCAAGAAGGCCGCACGCTGCGCGTATCTGCGATGGGCTGAAAATAATTGTCATTGTCTAGTACCAGATGATTTTTTCTATTGTGTTAATGCTTTTTTAAGAAATTTTTTGTACAAAGTCAATCATACAATGACTTTGTAAATTATTTATGTGTGGGGATGACTATGTACACTATTGAAAACAAACAAAATTCTGATCTGCAAAAGCTGCAGGAACAGCTGGAAAGCCAATATGGCCCGGCCGTTGCACAGGAAATCATCGACCGTCTGGGAAAAACCGAAAACGCCGCCAAGGCGCCGGATTATATGGACATCAAGGCCATGTCCGAGCTGCAGGAGCGTTTCCGCGCGCAGGCCATGCAGGCCGTCTGGAAACTGAAACAATGGCGCCGCACACAATCCAAATCCACACCGGGCCACAACCTGATCCAGCTGGAAGGCGTGTATCTAGAGCGCAACTGCCAGGGCGCGGTCGCCCTTTACCGCCTTGCCACCACGCGCTACCACGCCATGTACCGCGACGCCATGGCCGCCTTTTCCGCACCGGCAGTTTACACACCCGTTTACCTGTCGGAGGCGCGCGCATGATCTCCGAAGTCAAAAAGCTGGAATACGACATGCGTTTCCGCACCTTCATGCGCCAGATGTTCACCATCAGCCGCATGAAACCGAAAGAAAAATACCTGTACCGCCTTATGGACGGGGTGCCGTTCAAGGATCTGGAAACCGCGATCCTGATCACGCGGATAGATTATGATAAGAACGCGGCAAACGACCGCTGAAACAAAAGCCCGCCGGATACGCGGGCTTTTTCTTAATAATGCGGCGGCTTGTCGCGGGCGGCCTGTTCGGTCACGCTAAGGGATTTCTGCCCCTCCTGCCCCGCAATCTCAAGATCGGCCAGCTTGGAATTGGCAATCTCCAGCCTGCGCTTGAGCATATCGATCTCCCGCCGGTATACATCGAGCATCTCGCTCAGGTCTGCGATTTGCTGCTCCTGATGGGCGAGCGCGGTTTCTATACGGGCAAGACGTTCTTCGGTCATGCCCCTTCATAGCAAGTTAGCGGGCGGCAAAACAGGCTTTTTATGATTGATCGACCGCCAATCCCGGTCTAAGGGAAAGGACATGGAAAACACGGCGGTCAGCAAATCGGGGTTGCGGGAAGGGCTTAGCAAGATGGCGAGCCCGTCCATACTCCTCTTCGCGCTGCCATGGCTTATGATCCTGCTGACCATCGGCACCGTGGCGCAGAAGGAAATGGGCCTGTTCCAGGCGCAGCAGATGTTCTTTTCCTCCTGGATATTGTGGCTCGGGCCGTTTCCGTTGCCGGGCACCTACACGACGCTTGCGTTTATCACGGCCTGCCTGCTGTCCAAATTCCTGCTGTTCAGCCCGTGGCGCATCGGACAGGCGGGCATCATCCTGACCCATCTGGGCGTTCTCGTCCTGCTGCTCGGCGGCATGGTCACGGCGTTGACGCAGAAGGAAGGCTTCATCGCCATCCGTGAAGGCGAAAGTGCCTCCGCTGTTTCCGATTACCACGCGCGCATCCTGAAGGTGCGGAAGAATGGCGAGGATTTTATCGCTGCGCCATTCGAAACGCTTGAAAAAGGCACCAAGATAGAAGGCCTTCCGTTCGAACTGTCCGTGCGTCGCACCTGCGACAATTGCCGCGTTGTGCCGACGAAAGAAGAAGGCAGCAAGGGCTTTGCCGAAAACATTTCCCTGCGCGATGGGCCGCTGGAAAAAGAAGCGGAAGCCAATCTGTCCGGCGTGGATTTCGCCGTCAGCGGTGCGGGCGGGGATCAGGACGGCCACTATATCGTCATGGAAGACATTCCCCACACGCCGGAAATTACGGCCGCGGATGACAGCTATAAAATCTCCATCGGCCGCGCGGAACGTCCTCTGCCCTTCGCCATCAAACTGAACGATTTCCGGCGGGAAATGCATCCCGGGACGAACATGGCCAAGGGCTTTGCCTCCGACATCGTTGTGCAGGATGCGGACGCCGAATGGCCCTACACGATTAGTATGAACGAGCCGATGCGCTATAAGGGTTACACCTTTTATCAATCATCGTTCAGCATCCGTCCCGACGGCGAATACACGATCCTGAGCGCGGTTGAGAACAAGGGCCGCATCTTCCCCTATCTGGCCAGCGCAATCATCTTCGCCGGTCTTTTGCTGCACATCATATTGCGCCTTCTCGGCCGCGGAAGGGATGCGGCATGATGCGCCTCCTTTCCCTCTTACTGATAATATACGCGGCGCTTTTTGCGGTTCAGGCAAAGGCCGAAACGCCCGCGCAAACGTCTTTTTCCTATGAGGATTTCAAACATCTTCCCGTCCAGCATGGCGGCCGCATCAAACCGGTCGACAGCTTCGCAAGGTCTTTCCTGAAAACCATCGCGGGCAAGGAAAGCGTGGACGGCCTCGACGCCAATCAATGGCTGGCCGAAACGCTGTTCGATCCGGCGCGGGCCCTGAACCGCCCTGTCTTCCGCCTGCTCACACCCTCTCTGCTGGGCCTGTCCAAAGACAAGCGGTATTTCAGCTATGCCGAAATCGCCCCGGCGCTTCAGACACGCGCCGACGCGATCAACAAACTCCACGCGACGGACGAAAAAAACTGGACGGAGGATCAGCACGAACTGGCCCGTATTCAGGAAGCCTCGATCCTGTATGAACAATTGCTGCGGAGTTTCTCTCTCGTCCTTCCGCTGAATATATCCGTTCCAGAAGACCTCGCCCGCGCATGGAATATAGACACGGAAAAACCCTTCACGCTGCGCGCCTATATCGGCTCCCGCCAGAATCTGGAAGAACGCGTCAAGCAGATCGTGCGCCGCAAGGGTGACGACGTTGCAAAGTATAACGATAAGGAAAAGCAGGTCGCGGCCTTCGCCTTTGAAATGGCGACGCTGGAGCTGTCGGGCGCGAACAACATGCTGTTCCGCGTCATGCCCGCACAGTGGGATTCCGCGCAAGGCGAATGGTTTTCCCCGTGGGCCATGATGCAGTCCGGTCAGGG
>QFNK01000187.1 GCA_003240795.1 Micavibrio aeruginosavorus
ATCAGCTACGGCGGATCGTCGCTGATCTCGTCGGGAATCGGCATGGGCATGCTGCTCGCGCTGACGCGCAGGCAGGGACGGTCTGGAATCGCAAGGGGCGGACTTTCAATCCGTCCTATCGGAGGGAGTGCGAAATAAATGAGTGATGGTATCAAGGCTTTGCCGAAACTGATTTTGTTGAGCGCGGGCGGCACGGGCGGACATCTGTTCCCCGCGGACGCGCTGGCGCAGGATTTGATTTCCCGCGGCTACCGCGTTGCGCTGGCAACCGATATCCGCGGCAAGCGCTTCGAACCGTTTGCGGGCGGTATTCCGGTTTACGTTTTGAATTCCGGCACCATCGGCGCGGGGATCATGAAGAAAATAAAATCTGCTTTCTCGCTCGGCATGGGTTTTTTCCAAGCGCGCAAACTCCTTGCGGATTTAAAACCTGCTGTCGTCGTTGGCTTTGGCGGATACCCGAGCGTGCCGGGCATTTACGCCGCGCAGACGATGAAAATCCCGACCATCATTCACGAACAGAATGCAGTACTTGGCAGGGCGAATGTATTTCTGGCGCCAAAGGCGGAAAAGATCGCCGTCGCCTGGGCGCATATCGAGGGGCTGGATAACGCGGATGAAAACCGCGCGATCGTCACGGGGAATCCCGTGCGCTCCGACATTGCCGGCCTTTACAACAAGCCGTATCCGACGATCGAGCAGGACGGCCCGCTGCGCATTTTCATCACGGGCGGATCGCAGGGCGCGAGCGTCTTCTCCGAAATCATGCCCGAAGCACTGGCACGTCTGCCCGCACACCACCGCGAACGACTGGACATTGTCCAGCAATGCCGCGAGGAAGATGTCGAACGTGTCAAAAGCATTTACGACGCCGCCAAAATCAAATCCGACCTACGCCCGTTCTTCAAGGATATGGCACTCCAATTAGAGCGCTGCCATCTTTTCATCGGCCGTTCAGGGGCGGGGACAGTCTCGGAAGTGACAACGGCAGGCCGTCCGGCGATTTTCGTCCCATACCCGCACCATGCCGACCAGCAGCAAAAGCGCAACGCCGACGCCGTCGCCGACGCGGGCGGCGCATGGGTGATGACGCAGAACGGCTTTACGCCCGAAGCGCTGCTGGCCCGCCTCGAAACCTTCCTGCAAAACCCTGAAACCCTGTTCCGCGCGGCGGAAAACGCCCGCTCCTGCGGCCGTCCCGACGCCGCCCGCAAACTGGGTAACATCGTCATGGCGATCGCCAGCGGGTGGGACAAGCACCCGCAAGGGTAGGTCTGGAAACACTATTCCGGCAGGACTTCGCAACACAATTTAGCGCACCAGTTGGAAGGCGGGCTTCCACTAGGATAGGAGGCGCCCAGTCCAACAAGCGGAAGGCCATTACTTTCATTATGGCCAAATTCCAAAATAGTCAGATATAAATAATAAGTCCAACTAGCGCCATTGTAATACGAATATCCTCTAAGCGCCCATTTCGTACCTGCGATATCAGAAATAAACGGGTTGTTATTGCCATAGCTCCCTGTCCCCGTTTTTGAAAATGCCGCGCTTGTTCCTGCCGGACATGTGCAGGTCGCTGAATTTGTTACAACAGGCGTGCAAGCTTTCGCGGTTTTGGAAGCGGAGCCCGCCGCGCTGGCCACTGCCGCATCAACGTAAGCCTTGTTGGTCACATCGGCGGACGCTGTCGGAATGGCGGCGTTGATGATTTTGTGCGTGGCCATGTTTAGGTCTTCGGTGGCGGTATGGTCGCCGAGATTGTCGGCGCCGCCGCCCGCCCGGCTCGCATCCATGGAAATCCATTTCATCCCATTGCAGTATTGCATCACCGTGTGGTCGCGGTTGTAGAGCATGTCGCCATGGTCGCCATTCGGCTGCACACAAGCGGCATGGGCATGCGTGGATAAAAAAATAGAAATAAAAAAGAACAAATAAAATCTGGTCATGACGTTTTCCCCTTTTCCATTTGGAAAATCACCAGAGGTGTCTCTGGCGACCGGGTGTTCAAAACCGCTATCTATAGAAAACGGCGCAATAGCCTTTAAGCCCCGAAAGGCTGTTGGACATGCGCTACCGCCACCCGGTCCAAAGACCGAGCGCATCGGTTTGATACATTAATCCTATTATATTAGGAGAAACGCATCAATGACGGCTGATGCCAGCCGCTATAGATAAAGGGTTTTGAAGCCCTTGCACCCTTGGGACACCCCAAAAAGCGCTAAAATCAATTTTACCGGAAACGACTATTGAAAGGAAGTTTTGTTTTTAAGCAGTTATTTAATAATTTAAATTGACACAGTGCAGCAAAACGCCTATTTGAGCGGCAAAAGACCCTGAAAAAACAGGGCTTAACCCGAAAAATAGAGTGTGTGTAATATGTCGAATTTTCTAAAAGTTGAAGGTGGTCAGCACCTTATCGACGCTTTTGAGAAAGCCGTTGTCCAAAATACCGATAGCGCGGCCTCCATCCTTTATGCGCTGGCCGTCAGCATAAATTTCAACGACCCTAAAAAGGCATATGATGTTATCGAGCCTGTTGTTCAGGACAATAGCTGTGAAAAACGTACTGCGGCCTTGGGACAGCTTAAACGCTACTGCTATGGCCTGAACGCTGCGTAAAACGCGGTAATCGGCATTGTTATTTCCACCCGCATCCTTTAGGTTTTGCGGTTATGAGAATAGTACCCAAAAGCGTCGGAACGCTTCATTTTATCGGAATTGGCGGAATCGGGATGAGCGGCATTGCCGAGGTCCTGAACGCGCTTGGCTATAAGGTTCAGGGGTCGGACATCGCCGACGGCTACAACACCGAACGCCTCCGCAAGCAGGGGATCGATGTCCATATCGGCCACCGCGCTGAAAATATCGACAGCGCGTCTATCATTGTTATTTCATCAGCCATCAAACCGGACAATCCGGAACTGCTCGCCGCCCGGGCTGCGAAGCTGCCAGTCGTGCGCCGCGCGGAAATGCTCGCCGAACTGATGCGCCTGAAAATGGCGGTCGCCATCGGCGGCACGCACGGCAAGACGACGACGACATCCATGGTCGGCGCAATGCTGGAGGAAGGCGGGTTCGACCCGACCGTCATCAATGGCGGCATCGTCCACAAATACGGCACCAACACGCGCATGGGCGCATCCGAATGGATGGTCGTCGAGGCGGATGAGAGCGACGGCACTTTCACCAAGCTTCCCGCGACCGTTTCGGTCGTCACGAATATCGACCCCGAACACCTCGACCATTACGGCGATTACGCCGCGGTGAAGGAGGCGTTCCGCCAGTTTATCGAGAATATCCCGTTCTACGGTTTCGCCGTCCTGTGTACCGACCATCCCGCGGTGCAGGCGATGATCCCGCAACTGACCGACCGCACGGTTATCACTTACGGCTTCAACCCGCAGGCGGACGTGCATGCGGCGAATGTCCGTCACGAGAATGGCGGCAGCACGTTCGATGTTGAATTTTCCGACCATGTGAATGGCGCCGCGATGAGCGTGAAGGACGTTTACCTGCCGATGCTGGGGCAGCACAACGTGCAGAATTCGCTCGCCTCGCTCGCCATCGGTTGCCGCATGGGGATGAGCGCGGAAGCGATGAGGGAAGCGCTGCGCCAGTTTTCCGGCGTCAAGCGCCGCTTCACCAAAACGGGTGAAGTCTCTGGAATTACGGTGATAGATGATTACGGCCATCACCCCGTTGAAATTCAGGCCGTGCTGAAAGCTGCGCGCCAAGCGGTTGCCGGAACGGCGGGCCGCGTGATTGCCGTGATGCAGCCGCACCGCTATTCGCGCCTAGAATCGCTGTTCAATGATTTTTGTACCTGCTTCAACGATGCGGACATGGTGCTGATCGCCGATGTGTATGCGGCGGGCGAAATGCCGATCGCAGGGGCGGACAGGGATTCCCTCGTTGCGGGATTAAAGGCTTGCGGCCACAAGAACGCGGCGGCGCTGGCCTCTCCCGACGCGCTGGCGGATGCGATTGCGCAAGCCGCGCAAAACGGCGATTACGTGATCTGTCTCGGCGCGGGCGACATTACGAAATGGGCCTACGCGCTTCCCGCACAGCTTGAGAAAATCCTGGCAAGTTCCGAAAAACAAAGGGCTTAAGATGCTGTTGGCAAATATCGATACAGGCATTCTTCCGGCTGTGCGCGGGCGCTATACGGAGAATGCGCCGCTGGGCGAGGCCGGCTCCAAGCCGATCGGCGGCCTCGCCGTGCCGC
>QFNK01000188.1 GCA_003240795.1 Micavibrio aeruginosavorus
AAGGCGTTCGGAGAGGATGCGTTCGTTGATGCCGATGACCTTCGCAACCTCAAGTGCGACAAGCCTGACGGCCTGTTTATGGCCGGCTGCCACGATAGACGGCAGAATCATGTCGAAAGATGTGACGGCATCAAATGATGCGGAACGCGATAACATGGAAAGATGCTCCCCCTTGTTCGTGAGACTTACATAGACCTATTCGCATCATGCGCCAAACGAATTTATTTGTGCGTGTGCGGCCTTTGCATCGATCATTTTCAAAGCTGATGTTTTATCAAAACACGCCTTAATAATTTATGAATCGGTTTTTATGCCGGATGCAAAATGCGCGTGGTTAATGGCTGAGAAGCGGCGAAGTTCCTGTGAAAAACACAGGTTTGCGGGTTTTTTGAAAAAAAGAATAAAACGCGTTCGGCGTGCGTAAAATCCGAAAGGAAAAAACAACAATCGGGAAAATTTTACGGCCGGAAAAAAGGCGCCCCGGAAGGCGCCTCTTGATTCGTTGTCATGAAACAAGTTTCACGGTTATTTTTTGGAAAGCGTGGTTGCCTTGCCGTCCGGGTCGACCCAGCCGATATTGCCATCGGGACGGAGGTAGACCATGTTCAGCCCGTTGTGCGAAGCGTTCCGGAACATCAGGGCCGGAAGGCCGGAAAGTTCGAGGCGCATGGCCGCATCGCTTGGCGACATTGTCTGGATGTTCGTTGCGATCTCCGCAATGACAAGGTGGTCGGAGACCTCCTCTTCCTTTTCATTGTCCTGCTCGGCCGACAGTGTGTAGTCGCGGGCGGACAGGAACTGATCATCCGGCGCGTCTTCCAGTTTCTGGTGGTGGTCGCGCAATCTGCGTTTGAAACGGCGAAGCTGTTTGGCCACCTTGTTGGCGGCTTCGTCAAAAGAGATATACGGATCGTTTTCCGTGGCATCCGAAATGACGTAAATGTCCTTGCCGACGCGAATCGAAATGTGCGTTTTTGTAAAGGCAGACCCTTCGGGCGTAAATGTGACGGTTGCATCGATGGCGCGGTTGAAATATTTGGCGTTGATGTCCTCCAGTTTCGTGGAGACATGCGTTCTCAGCGCGTCCCCAAGATCCATTTGTTTGCCTTGTACGGTTAGTTGCATAGTTTCACCTTTTTTGTTGATTGCGTGAAAAGGTCGGGCTTTCGGAAATAGCGCAATTTTCTTACTCAAATGCGATAAATCTGTTCCCAGGCTTAAGATTGATTATAGTGCTTAATGATTAATAAAAAAAGAGAACAAGGCGTGAAACATGTCAGCAAGCGGCAAAATAGGCGTTTTCGATTCAGGTCTGGGCGGTCTTTTTATCGCCAATGCCATTCGTGCGCGGTTGCCCGCGTATGATTACATTTATCTGGGCGATACATTACACGTTCCTTATGGACGCCGTTCCGATCAGGCGATTTATGATTTATCGGAACGCGCAATGCGTTACCTGTTCGACCAGGGATGCGAATTGATCGTGATGGCGTGCAATACCGCGAGCGCGGCCGCCTTGCGGAAACTGCAGCAGGGTTTTCTGGCGCGGGAATATCCCGAACGGCGTATTCTCGGCGTTGTCATTCCAACGCTGGAGGCCGCGATCGAACACGGCGCGGAAAAGATCGGCCTGATCGCGACGCAGCGCACCGTGCATTCCGGCATTTATGATACCGAACTCCGCAAGATCAATCCCGCCGTTGAAATGACGTCCGTGGCGACGCCCTTGCTCGTGCCGCTGATTGAGGATGGCGGGGAGAAATATATCGATGCGGTGCTGGAGGATTACCTCGCGCCGATGAAAAAGAACGGCGTAGAAAGCATCATCCTCGGCTGCACGCATTATGTGTGCCTGAAGAACAGCGTCAAAAAAATCATGGACGGCAAGGCCGACCTGATCTCACAGGACGACATCATTCCTGAAAAGCTGGCCGGTTACCTGTCGCGCCACCCTGAAATGGAAACGCGTTTGTCGAAGGACGGCACCTTTGATTTGCGCGCCACGGATACGAACGAGAATTTTCAGCGCAATGCGCGTGACCTTCTTGGTGGAGATTGCACGATTACAGCGGCGGTCTACTAATGCCGCAGTTTAAACATGCCATCATTATCGGCGGAACGGGAATGCTGGAGATTGCAACGCGCGCGGTCGCCAGAAATTGTGCTCGCGTCACGTTGGTTGCACGCGCTCCGGAAAAACTGGCACAGGACATAGGGGCGCAAGGGTTGCCTATGGATTGGCGCGATAAGGCTTCTATAACCAATGCGATAAATGTTTTGCGTTCAGGAGATGCTCCAGATTTGGTGGTGAGCTGGATCCACGATTCGGGGATATCCTGCCTTCCTGATGTTGAAAAATTGCTGGTGACAGGTTCGCGGTCTATCCGCGTGCATGGCTCTTCCGCGGGTGATCCGCGAAACGGGATTGCATCCGACCCGGCCGCGCCGTCCGGTATCATGCGGCAGAATGTTGTCCTTGGCTGGGTCAGCCAAAACGGTGTGCTCCGCTGGCTGCGTGATGACGAGATCAGCGGCGGCGTGATAGAGGCCTTTCTCAATCCGGAGAAAACTTCTTTTATCGTCGGGCGGGTCGCCTAACGCTTCTGCTTCTTGCGCTGGACGGAGGAGGGGATGTTCAGCATGTCGCGGTATTTCGCGACCGTGCGGCGGGCGATGTCGACGCCGTCTTTTTGCAGGGCATCGACGATCGCGTCATCCGATAGAATATTTTCCGCCGTTTCCGCGTCGATCATCGTTTTGATGCGCGCCTTGATGGATTCGGACGAGTGCGCCGTGCCGTCGGAGGAGACAAGCGCGGTGGAGAAGAAATACTTCAATTCAAAAATACCGCGCGGCGTGCCGATATATTTGTTCGTGGTGACGCGGCTGACCGTGCTTTCATGCATGTCGATCGCTTCGGCGATGTCTTTCAGCGTCAGGGGTCTTAAAAACTCGATTCCGAAATTAAAGAACGCGTCCTGCTGTTCCACGATCTCGCTGGCGACCTTGAGGATCGTCTGCGCGCGTTGATCCAATGACCTTACAAGCCAGTTGGCATTGGACAACTGCGTCGTGATGTATTCACGGTCTTTCTTGTCTTTCGCCGCCGTGGAGACTTGCGTGTAATATTCATTGTTCACAAGCACGCGGGGGAGCGTCTCCGTGTTCAGCTCCACACGCCAGCCGCCGCCGAGGTTCTTCGGCAGTTTGCGCATCAGAACATCGGGAATCGCCGTCTGCACGACGATATGATCGAAGTTCGAGGCAGGCTTGGGGTTGAGCGATTTGATATCGCCGACCATGTCGAGGAGATAGAGCGTGTTGACATCGCATTTCTTTGCAAGCGCAGCCATATCGTTTCCGGCCAGAAGATGCAGATTGTCCAGAAGCGCCTTCATCGGCGCGTCCAGTTTGCCCTGATCCTCCAACTGAATGGCAAGGCAGTCTTTCAGATCACGCGCGAACACGCCGGACGGCGAGAATTTCTTCATTATGCTGAGAAGCTGTTCGATCCGCGCCTCATCCGTGCCAAGGCGCGCCGCGATATCGTCATGGCCTTCACGCAGATACCCGGCCTCGTCCACCATGTCGATCAGCATCGCGCCGATCAGACGGTCGCGCGCGTCGTCGAAGGCGACGTTCATCTGTTCCAGCAAATGGCCGCGCAGCGTTTCTTTCGTGCTTAGGGATTCTTCAAAGGATTCATCGAGCGAATCAAAATTACGGCTGCCACCCGCGCCGTATTGCGCCGCGCCCGCATCGAAATCCTGCGCGCCGCCTTGTCCGGATTCGGCTTCGTTGCCTGTCCAGCTTGCGTCGAAATCATCGCCGACATTGTCGGTTTCGCGTTCTGCGGGCGCGTTGTCGATCGCGCTTTCGTTTTCCGGCGGCGCTTTTTCGAGCAGGGGGTTCTGCGCAATCTCGCTCTCGATATACTCGGCAAGCTCGACATTGTTCAGCTGGAGCAATTTGATCGCCTGCTGCAACTGCGGCGTCATCACAAGGTTTTGTGACTGGCGGAGATCGAGACGCTGGTTGATAGAACTCATGGAATTTAAACCCTGATAGGACACGCCGAAAAGCACGGCTTTTCATGCAATAATTGTACCATGGAGGGGCTTAAAAGAAAGGTTAAAGGGAGAAACCTTCGCCCAGATAGACTTTGCGGACGTCTTCGTGCGCGACGATTTCGTCCGGCGTGCCTTGGCAAACGATCCG
>QFNK01000189.1 GCA_003240795.1 Micavibrio aeruginosavorus
AGCAGCACACGCTTTCTGAATACGGCGGCAGGCCTCTTCTAACGCTTTCGGCGAGGTTGCATAGGAAATGCGGAAGTGCGGCGACAGGCCGAACGCGGTTCCCTGCACCGCGGCCACGCCTTCCGATTCCAGAAGATATGTTACAAAATCCGTATCGGTCTCGATGGTCTTGCCGTCCGGTGTTGTTTTGCCGATCACGCCGGCACAGGACGGATACACGTAAAACGCGCCTTCCGGTGTCGGGCATTCAAGGCCATCGCACTCGTTCAGCATCGAGACGACCAGATTACGGCGTTCGCCGAAGGACTTTACCCAATCTTTCAGGAAAGACTGATCGCCGTTCAGCGCGGCCACGGCGGCGGCTTGCGATATGGAAGACGGATTGGATGTCGAGTGTCCCTGCACTGCCGCCATCGCCTTGATCAGCTCTTTCGGGCCGCCGGCATAGCCAATGCGCCAGCCGGTCATGGAATATGCTTTGGAGACGCCGTTCACCGTCAATGTGCGGTCGTACAGTTTCGGTTCGATCTGTGCCGGCGTGCAGAATTCAAATCCGTCATAGACCAGATGTTCGTACATATCGTCCGTCATGACCCAGACATGCGGGTGTTGCAGAAGGACGTCCGTCAGCGCTTTCATCTCCGCCTTCGTGTAGCCCGCACCGGACGGGTTGGACGGGGAGTTCAGGATGACCCATTTCGTCTTTGTCGTGATCGCGGCTTCCAGCTGTTCAGGCTGCAGCTTGAAATTATTCTCGATGCGGCATTCGACGAATACCGGTTCGCCGTCCGCCATCAGAACCATGTCCGGATACGACACCCAGTATGGTGCGGGAATGATGACCTCATCCCCTTTGTCCAGCGTCGCCATCAGGGCGTTATAAAGAACCTGCTTGCCGCCTGTGCCAACGATAATCTGCGCGCGTTCATAGCTCAGGTCGTTGTCGCGTTTGAATTTCGCGATGATCGCGTCTTTCAGGGCTGGCGTGCCGTCCACGTTTGTGTATTTCGTCTGGCCGCCGTTGATGGCGTCGCATCCGACCTGACGCACGAATTCCGGCGTATCGAAGTCGGGTTCACCTGCGCCAAGCCCGATAACATCGCGCCCCGCCGCCTTCAATTCGGCGGCCTTGGCCGTAACGGCCAGCGTTGCAGACGGTTTAATTCTGTTCAGGCGCGAAGCGATGATGGACATGGTAATTACCTTCTCTTTTTGTATGTAAAAGCCTTCTTTCAGGCCGCCTTTAAGTAACCACAACAAAAAACATCTGAAAAGCCCGAATTCCCGTATTTCCGCCAAAAACCGACTTGCCCGCCCGGTCACGCCCGCTTACAAGATAGAGGAGTGTCGCTCGCACGGGGTGAAATGAACAAACTAAAAAATTACGGCATTCTAATAAAAATACTGATCTCGGTGACCATTCTGGCCGCTTTGGTCATGCGCATGGATTTTCATGCACTATCGGACTTCGGTGCGCACTTCAAACTGGGCGCATGGGTGCAGGCGATTATTTTCATTATGCTGCAGAATGTTTTCCTGGGTATGCGTTGGCGTATGCTTGTAAACACGGGTAAGAAATATCTTTCGGTGAAAGAGGCCATGCGGATGCAGTTCGCAAGCCAGCTCGGAAATCTATTGTTCATTACCTCCATTGGCGGCGTGGCCGCGCGCATTGCGCTCGCCATGCGAAGCGGCGTCTCATTTTTAAAAGCCGTGATCGCAAGCCTCTTTGACCGCGCCTTGACACTGGCCGCGCTGATCATACTGGCTGTGGCGTTCATTCCCGCGCCCGGTGAATATACCAACAACCGCACTGTTGAACATGCAATGCTTGTCAGTGCTGTTCTGTTTATAATTCTTGTGGTCGGCCCCTTATTCCTCAATTTTGTTATCTTCCGCATGGTCTTTGTCAAAAGACTAAAAGGCAAGATGCGGTATTGCGTGAGATATGCGAAAATCCTGCTTCGTTCGCCCATACGCCTTGCGCGGATCGTTCTTGTGTCGCTGATCGCTCAAATATGTTTCTTCCTGTCCATTTTATCGCTGACCAGCGCCTATGGTATTGAGCTTTCTTTTGACAAGATCATGTCCGTCTTGCCGCTCATCACACTCGTATCCAGCCTGCCGGTCAGCATCGGCGGCTGGGGCGTACGCGAAGGGGCTTTTGTGTACGGGTATGGCCTGCTCGGCATCAAGGCGGAAACGGCGTTCCTTATCTCCATCCAGGTTGGTTTGACCGGCGTTCTGGCGATTGCCCTGCTCGGCCTGCCTGCCATATTGTCCTATGATTTCAAGATCAGAAAATTCATGCCAACATTTTTAAACAGAGCGAACAAGAACAGCGCATGACGACGCGTTTTTTTAATATCCTGCCTTTTGTCCTTTGCGCGGCACTTGCCCTCACCCTGCAAGTACAGGTTACACTTTTCTCTTCAGAGAGTTATCTGGGCTTGAGGGTCAGCCTGACTGACCTGTTTCTTCCCGCCGCAGGCTTACTGATTGCGGCATCCCTTCTGCTGAAAAAAAGCAGAATGCCTGAATGGCCTGTACGTCACTTTTATTATTACATGGCCGCCCTCGCCGCGGTTTTTGCCTTATCGCTTTTGAACGCATATCTGTCATACGGGTTTGTTACAAAATGGGCGTATTTCAACAAATTCATAGGCTTCTTTGTACCGCTTGCGCTTTTGGGAACGGGTGGATGGCTGGCCACGAATGCGGACCGCCGCTGCATCGAAAAACTCATAAAGATTATGGTGCTGATCGCCTTTGCGGTACTTTCTGTTCAACTATCAATTCTGGTTCTGCAATCCTTTCCGGCATTAGAAAGCATCAAAAATCTTAACAGTTTCGTTCGTTTCCCGATCGAAGGAATGATGGCGAACCGCAATGCCTATGCGTTTCTTATGCTTTGCGTTTATATCCTCGTCATATCCTTTCACAAGCGTGAAGACCTTATTCCTTTGTTTATATCCCGCGGGTTTTTCTTTCTTCTCCCCTTCTTTATTGTTTTCAATGCGTCGCGCACATCAGGTATGGCGCTCTTGCTGATCATGGTCGTGGCTGGCATTGCCGGACGAAAAACCCTGAAACGGTACCGTGATCTTTTTCTAATGGCGTTATTGGGACTTTTATCCTTTATCATCGCATTTAACGGCAAATGGGATATGGAACTGCCCTACGTCAATTCCCGCATGTACGACATCGCGCTCAAGGCGCCGCAGCATGCGGATGACGGGCTGTTCCTCATGGCCGAAAATGTAAACAATGTCGGCGATAAAATGCGGCTTCAGATCATCGATGTCGCCGTTGATATCATCAGGGAGTACCCGTTGATCGGCGGCGGGCTCGGTTCATCGTTTCTGGAACAAAAGCGCGTTTACGGCAAGGAAGTGAACGTGATCGACTCAACGCCCCTGTGGCTTTTGACCGAAACGGGCATTATCGGCCTTGCCGTTTTTGCGGCGTTTTATATCGTCGTCGTGCGAACAATATTTAAAAACCGCGCGCTGGCGGACGATGAAACGCGCCTGCTCTACAATGCATTCCTTCTTATGATTCTAGCGTTCAGCATTATGTGCGTTCTGCATGAAATACTCTACACGCGGCACATATGGCTATTCATCGGATTGGGGCTTTGCCTGAAACCTAGAACGCATCAGGCCGTATGAAGTTTTTCACGCGGTCCGGCTCGAAACATCCCTCCGCGGCCATATTGATCTTTTCTTCACGCATCCATCTCGCCAGAGGCGCAAGCGCCGGGTCTTGCAAACCGCGTACGATATAATTCTGCACGCGCGGAATGAATTTCAGGAAACCCGGGCGGCCACCTGCAATCGCAAGGCGTAGCACCTGCCCCAGAATGCGACAGTGAAACTGTGTCGCCATGATGCGGAACCACTGCGCGAAGTCAGGATTGCCGCCGCTATACCGTGCGATCATCGCGTCGTGTATGTCATTTGGAATATCGACGCGGATGTCTTCCAGCAGGTTTGCAAGGTCATAAGGCATGGGGCCATACATCGCGCCCTGAAAATCCAGCACGCCGAGATCGTGATCCAGCCTCATGAGATTTTGCAGATGGAAATCTCCGTGAACGAAACCCATCGGACAGGGAGGCGCGCTCTTCTCTATTTCATCCCACGCCGCCAGATATGACGGGAGAAGATCGTCCCTGTTTTTCTCG
>QFNK01000190.1 GCA_003240795.1 Micavibrio aeruginosavorus
TAGGATTTTTGTGCGAAGCGGTCAAGGGGATTAAGAAAGCGGGGGGAGCTTCATACATGTGCAATTCAGGCGGTTATATTGCATTAGCATAATATTAACCTGTTTTCGGCATTGTCTATCGTGGAGAAAAACCGTTTTCGTGCCTGGGGGGCCGAAGAGACATGTCTGTAGTGAAGGCTAAAAAGGAGCAGGGCAAGGAGGCCGCCGCAAAAAAAACGGGCGGCACCAAGTGGTTGTCCGGCAGCATGGCGCAGATCATGGTGCTTCTCAACGGTTTGATTCTGACCTTTACGGCCTTTGCGACCCTGAACGTCTTTATCGCACAGATCGTGCAGGAAGGCGTCACGTCGCTGACCTATGAGACGAAAGAGCACCTTACGGAGCGGTTCAGCAGTCTTGAAAAGGGGATGCAGGCGGCTTCGTCCATCGTCCTTTTTTCCGGAAGGCTGGAGCCATCGTCGATTGTCGGGAATTTCAACCGCAACTTTTCCTATGAAAATTATTACGACCGCATTTACTGGCTTCAGGACCGCGGGGACGGGCATTATGTCGCGCATACAATGTTGACGGCGAATAAGGAGCCCGCGCAAACCGCGGGCCGGTCGGATACGGGGTTGCACCAGTTCGTTATCAAATCCATGGGAGATGCGAAGTCGGATATCGTCCTGCTGAGCGAATATGAAGGTTTCGTCTCCATGAACGGGAAGAACGATTATCCGTTGATCCTCGCCAAGGCGGTGAAGCAGGCGAGCGGCACGGTGGACATCGTTTACGGCGTGACGACGGTCAGCAATATCATCGCGCCGGCGTTCTTCAATTACCGCAAGAATATTCAGGAACTGTCGGTCGTGTTCGGGGAAAAGAATACGGGCCTTTACCGTTATCTGCGCGAAGGCGCGGACGAGCAGAACGTGTCCGCGGACAACGTCTTCCGCGAAGCTTTTGCCGTGGGGCTGGCCGACAAGTCCGTGAAGCTTAGCATGCGTATTTTCCTGAACGAGCGGGAATTGTTCCTGAAGAAAATCCCGCTCCTCATGATGCTGTTCGGCGCGACGCTGACCATTATCGGGACATTGTATGTCCGTAATAACCAGAAGCAGTCCCTGCGCCTTTCGGCCATGAACGAGGAGCTGGCGCGGAAGAACCGCGAGCTGAACCACGAGATCGGCGAGCGCGAGAAGCTATTTAATGCGCTGCGCAAGGCGGAGAAGGAAAACCGCGCGGTTATCGATGCTGTGAGCGATATCATTTTCGAAACGTCGCCGGACGGCACGATTTTGTTCCTGAACGACACGTGGGAAAAGATCACGGGCTTTCCGCCGGACCGGTCGATCGGGCGCAGCATTTTCGATTTGCTCTACCTTCAGGATCAGGCGGAGCAGCGCAATAACTTTGCCCAGATGGCCAAGGGGCGCAAGCAATCCTACCGCGCGTTTACACGCCTTCGCACGGCGGAAGGCACGTTCCGTGCGGTCGAGCTTGCCGTGTCCATGACGCGTCAGGACGAAAACCGCGAGCTTCGCATTGTCGGCACGATCACGGACGTTGAGGAACGCCGCAGGGCCGAGCGCGCGCTTAGCGAAGCGGAAAAGAAATTCCGTGCGATCGTCGAAAACTCCCCGAGCGGTATCTATCAGGTGACGCCGGAAGGTCATTATCTGAGCGCCAACATGTCGCTGGCGCGCATCCTTGGGTATGAGAACGCCGAGCAGATTTTGCAGGACGTCCGCAACGCCAATATCGATATTTACGTCGACGGGCGGGAGCGGGAGCGCCAGCTGCGCGAGGCGGTCCGTTCAGGGTCCGTTATATGCGAATGCGAGGTCCGCAAGAACGGCGGCGATGTGATCTGGGTTCAGGAATCGCTCCGTGCGGTGAAGGATGACGGCGACCAGCTGCTGTTCTTTGAAGGCGCGATGGAGGACATCACCCAGCGTAAAGAGGCGGAAATCGCCCTGCGGGAAGCGAAGATCCAGTCTGATCTGGCGAACCGCGCGAAGTCGGAGTTTCTGGCGAATATGAGCCATGAGCTCCGCACGCCGCTGAACGCGATTATCGGTTTTTCCGACATTATCCGCAGCCAGGCATTCGGCGCGGTGGGCAAGGAAGAATATCTGGAATATGCCCGCGACATCAACGACAGCGGGAAGCGTTTGCTGCAGGTCATCAACGATATTCTGGACGTGTCGCGTATCGAAGCGGGCGAGCGTCAACTGAACGAGGGGCTGGTCGACCTCAACAAGGTTGTCCAGACGTCGCTGGAGATGCTGGCGCCGAAAATCGAGGCGCATGGCACGGTCATTACGAACTTCGTCAATCAGGATACAGCCAAGCTGATCGGCGAGAGCCATGCGATCAAGCAGATGATCACGAACCTTTTGTCCAACGCGGTGAAATTCACACCGGAAGGCGGGCGCGTTTCCATCCACGCCGATGTGGACGATTTCGGGCAGATGCATGTATCCGTCACAGATACGGGTATCGGCCTCAGCGATGAGGAAATCCACAAGGCGCTGTCGCCGTTCGGGCAGGTCAATGCGGCGCTCAGCAAGAACGAGTCCGGCACGGGTCTCGGCCTGACGCTGGTGCAGTCCCTGATGAGCCTGCATGGCGGATCGTTCGAGTTGTTCTCGCAAAAGGGGCTGGGCACGACGGCTACCCTGATCTTCCCGCCCAAGCGCGTTTCGCCTGTCCAGCCGAAAGAGCCGGTACGCGCCTAAAGCGCCATGCCGGCCAGGATTTCCTCGGCATCTTCCCGCGACATATCGAGTGCCTTGCTGGCATATTCGTAACCAAAGCCCGCGCGCGCCAAGGCGGCCAGTTCGCGGTTGCGGTTTTCTTCTTTTGCTGCGCGGAAGGGGCCGATTTTTTTGCGCTTGGTCAGCAAGATTGCTGCAGCAAAGTCAGGGTTTTCAGTGCCCGACTGGGCGTCATGCTCTTGCAATGTTTCCTGCGTTATTTCACGCCCCAAGCCTTTTTGCTGCAGCTTTGCGGCGATGCCTTGTGCGGATAATCCGCGGCGGCGGAGGGAATTTATCATGCCGCGCAGATAGGCTTCGTCGTTCAGGTAGCCCTGCCGCTCAAATTCCTGAACCGTTTTGTCCAGAATGGTGAGGCAGGCCTCGCGGTCCTGTTCCGTATGATGCTTGCAGGATTTGTCGATTTTGCGAAGCATCACCTTGCGGAAATTCGGGACGCTGGTCGGGAAACGCTGCAGATAGGCGAGGCCGGAATTGTATAAATACTTCTCCGTGATCCGTTTGGGCGGCTTTTTTTCACGCCTGCGCTTTTTGGGGGCGGAGCCGTCCAAGTCGTCCTTGATATTTTCGCGGTCTGCCATATCTTCGGTCACTGCACTTATGCACTTTTTCAAGGTCTTATTCGTTATGAAGCAAATCGATTTTATCTCAACCGACGTCATCCTGAAACCCCGCGAAATTCCGGCGATCAATTTTATCGGCCTGAAGACCTTGATCGGCAAGGAAGTGGGACGTTTCCTGAACGTCTACAGCCAGACGATCATCGCGCCGCTGGTCACGACCATGCTGTATTACGCGGTTTTCGCGCTGGCGTTCGGCGGGGATGCGCGAATCGTCGACGGTTTGCCGTACATGACGTTCCTTGCGCCCGGCCTTATCATGATGACGATGGTGCAGAATGCGTTCGCCAATACATCGTCGTCCCTGA
Source organism: Micavibrio aeruginosavorus (assembly GCA_003240795.1). GTDB lineage: Bacteria > Pseudomonadota > Alphaproteobacteria > Micavibrionales > Micavibrionaceae > Micavibrio_A > Micavibrio_A aeruginosavorus_B. The sequence goes on from QFNK01000190.1 coordinate 3,688, forward strand.
TCATCGCCAAGATACAGGGCAATATCGTGGACATCCTCATGCCGCCGATATCGCCGGGGGAGTTCTTTACGGGGTTCCTGATAGGAGGCGTATTGCGCGGGCTTATGGTCGGCGTTGTCTGCTCCCTGGCGGTCTGGGCTGTCGTCGGCATTGAAATCCATGCCTTGTGGGCGGTTGTTGCCTATGCGGTGCTTGGCAACGCTCTGCTGGCCATTCTGGGTATTGCGGGCGGTATCTGGTCGGATAAATTCGATCATATCGCGGCGGTCACGAACTTTATTGTCACGCCGATGACGTTCCTTTCGGGGACGTTCTATTCGGCGCAGCAACTGCCCGGTTTCTGGCAGACGCTTGTGCATTACAACCCGTTCTTCTACATGATAGACGGGTTCCGTTACGGCTTTACGGGCCATGCGGATGGGAATTTGATGGTGGGTCTTTTGTTGCTGTCGACGCTGGTGCTGCTGCTCGGC
>QFNK01000191.1 GCA_003240795.1 Micavibrio aeruginosavorus
CCAGATGCCGGACAGCTTGCTCTCGACAAGGTTTTGCAAAGCAATAACGCCAATGCCGTACATGGCGTTCTAAGCTATATCAACGGCGCGCTGACGGTTGATTTCGCAAATGGGGTCTGGAACACAAGTGGAAATGGCGCATCCGCAATTCAGGCCCGCGATGCTTTAACAACGGGCTATCTCGCCACGACGGGGGTGCAATCATCCCTCAATCAGGCGATGAATACGTTGTGGGGTTCTTCCAGTTCCAGCGTATTTGAGAAAGTCGTTTTTGCCGGTGAAATGGCAGGTACTTATCAAATCTCGACACCCGTGACGGATATAACTAAGGCGGCATTGTTCATCGGCGGCAGTCAGGACACTGGTGGCGGTGGCGGTGCTACTGGCGGCGCAGGGGGAGGAGCTTCCGGTGGTGGGTCTTCCGGCGGCGGTTCTGCGCCTCCTTACATTGTTTTGGGATCGTCTGGTAAAGATATGATTATCGGTGGTGATAGTCAGGATACCCTTGGCGGTGGCGACGGCAATGACATTATTTATGGGGGCGTTGGCGCGGATATAATCACTGGCGGCAATGGTATCGATATCTTATTAGGCGGTTCCGGCGCAGATATATTCTATGGCAACAGCACGGCCAGTGGATTGGATGGTGATCGTTATTACGGTGAGACAACATCAACTGCAGGCATTAACGTCTATCAAGATAAAGTTGATTATTCTTCCGTAAATTTTGGCGTTTATCTCAGTTTGAGTACTATCTCCGGTGATACAGCACGTAAGAACAACAACGGATCGGGAACAGGGCCGACCGATACATTCAATAAGATACGTGATTTTGTTCTCACGGATTATGATGATTTTATTAATATTGAAACATCGCAGTACGTTCAAAATGTTACTCCCGGCTATTATAATATTGATGGGGGTGATGGCGTAGATACGATAGTGGCGCCTGGCATGTATTATCTTGAGGAGTATGGCCTTTTAACTGATCGCACTGGCAATATTATCTATAATATTTCGAACATTGAAAATGTCCGCTCTGTTCTTTTACCAGATGTTACTGAGAGCGGGGATTACAGAGTCTCTCCATACATCAATCAGCCTACACTTGATTACTCTTTTTCGCCGGTGGCTGGAGCCTTTTTAATAGACTATCGCGTACCTAATACAGCTACCTTTGGCTCAGTTGTTCATACAATCCCGAGGCTTAATTCACAGGGGCAGGCGGCGACGATATACGGGACGAATAAAGGAGATTTTATTCAGTCTTTGAACGTATACGGAGCAACGATGAATTTTGTTACTGGCCTTGGAGATGATGTAATTGAATATACGTGGGACGATGGTGCTAATTATATCTACACAGGTGGAAACGATACTTATAGAGATTTAGATAACGATGGCATAAGTACAAGTGTCATTACAATATCAGGTGACGTGCTTATGTCTGATATTTCTATCGTTAGTCAGAGCATATTTTTCCAGTCTCCTACATATATCGGTATGGATGTTGTATTAGGCATTGAAGGAAAAGGTACAATCACATTAGAGCATGTCTACATTCCAGTGAATGACGGATATCGTATAGATTTGGCGTCCGGTGGATATTTCAAGGTCATGTCTAATCAACTGCAAGGTTATAATACCTCAACGACACCTGTAGTTCCCTATTATACAAGCAGTGGAGACAATGTCATAAATGGTGAGTCTGGAAATGACACTATTGAAGGGCTTTTAGGTAACGATACCCTCAAAGGCGGTGCTGGTAATGATGCCCTCTATGGCGGCGGTGGTAACGATATCCTCGATGGACAGCAAGGGAGCGATACACTCAATGGCGGGCGTGGAGATGATCGTCTTGTCTATACAAGGCTAGAGAATATTTTCTCTTCAGATATATACGATGGTAGTATAGGTTCGGACACATTAGAGCTAAGGTTCTTAGCGGGTGAATACACCCAAGCTGTTAAAAACGATATTCAGGATTTTCTCTCTTTCTTGGCAACTGGATCAGATCTCGAATCTTATTCCGGTTCCAGCTATAGTTTTACTGCTTTCAACCTCACAGTATCGAATGTTGAAACGCTGGAAGTTTACGTTGACGGTGTATTACAGGAATATGGCAACGCAGCGCCTGTCGCAAACGACGATAACGCTTCTACGATGGAGGACACATCAGCAATCATCTCTGTTCTCTCGAATGATAGTGATGCAGACAATGATATTCTGACGATATTATCTCTAACGCAGCCGAATAATGGCGTTGTTGTCCTTAATAGTAACAACACTATTACTTATATACCATCTGCAAACTACTACGGTTTAGATAGCTTTACATACACAATCGACGACGGTGCAGGTGGGATGTCGACAGCTACTGTAAATATCACGGTTGCATCGGTTAACGATGCTCCTGTAGCAGTCGAAGACTTTATTGAAATGGATCAAGACGGATCCATTGTTATCAACATTTTAGAAAATGATACAGATTTGGAAGGTGATGCGTTATCCGTTTCCTTGGCCACAGCGCCATCGAACGGTTCGATAGTCATTAATCCTGATATGACGATAACATACACACCAAATATAGGATATACCGGAGCGGATAGCTTTTCTTATTCTGTCAACGATGGCAATGGCGGTATAAGCAGTGCAGTTGTTTCTATTAATGTTCATGCCTTGATTGTAACAGATGATTTCTTCGAGGCTACAGCCGGAGATGATTCGTTTGACGGTGGTATGGGGATTGATACAGTTTCTTATGCTTCTGCTTCATCTGCTGTAGTTGTAAGCTTAGCGGTTTCGACAGCGCAGAATACTGGCGGCTCAGGCGTAGATCTGCTTGTTAATATCGAGAATTTAACTGGATCGTCAGGGCATGATGTTCTAACTGGAGATGCAGGAAATAATCTGATTATTGGCGGTAATGGAAATGACATTCTTACGGGTGGCGCAGGGCATGATACTGTTTTCGGTGGAGAAGGAGACGATACCTTCCACGCTAATGGTACAATGTCTGGATTGGATGGGGACTTTTATTTTGGAAACAATCCAAGTTCCATTTCTGGCGGAAATGATCTTCTTGATTACAGCGATGTAGAGGGATACGGAATATATTTAGACTTGGGTAATGGGTGGAATACTAATCCTTATCAAGGTACGGCGACCAAGATAGATGGCTTCATTTCTGAACAATATGTGGCGACTTCAGGATATAGCGATGGCATTAATGGAATAAAAAATATTTTGCTTAGTGATGAGAATGACGATGTGGTTTCCATTGCAGCTAATGCTTTAGATTATTACAGCGTAGATGCTGGAAATGGCGGTAATGATGTTCTTACAATAACTGGTGATATCGATTTTTCTATGCCAGATTTGAACAATAAGTACTCTAACTTTGAAACCACTCAATTCTCTGGCTATCAGCAAATTGTTTCTCTTCCAATATCAGGGAATTCTTACAAAGCATTTAATACGGTGTTTGACTATTCAAGCACGAGTAGTGCTTTGAGTTTTAACATTGAACTTACTACTGGCAATGCAACGGTCTCTCAGCTAATTGCAAATCAGATAGTAACTGATAGCATTGTTGATCCTAATCGCATGTCTTTTATTGGGAGCGCAAATGGGGATAATTTTTTCATAGAAAATGGATCTGGTGATTTCAGCGTATCTACAACAATTTGGACTGGAGCAGGAAATGATTACGTAGAATATGACGGCAATTTTCCAACAATGTTGCTGTACTACACTGGTGGAGACGATGTTATACATGCAAGTGGCATAGATATCGTTCTGGCGGGTGGTATATCGTCAACAGACGTTTCATTCTCGAAAACGAACTTAAGAAATTTTAATCAATGGTTTGATGGAGCTAACTTAATTCAACAAAACTATACCTTTGACCTTGTAATTAACATTGCTGGAAAAGGCAGCATTACAGTCGTTGATAGTTTCTTTTCGAGCACGTATGTGTCCTCAGGGGATAATGCAGGGCAATATATAAGTAACGTAAGTGATGGTCTGAATAAGTTGTATTTTGAAAATGGCGGTGATTTCAATCATTCATGGATGCTTACTCCTGTAATTTCCGAAGCGGAAAATTTTTCTTTCGATCCTAATAGCTATCTCGATACTAGTTTAAGCCCT
>QFNK01000192.1 GCA_003240795.1 Micavibrio aeruginosavorus
GTTATTACGGCGCGGAAAAAGCGATTGAAAATTATAACCTGATGGGGCCAGTTAAATCGGCACTGGAATCATCCGTGCGTTATCTGGCGCGAGAGTTGGGTGAGAAGAAGATCCGCGTGAATGCGCTTTCAACAGGGCCGGTAAAAACCCGCGCAGCGTCTGGCCTAGCCCATTTCGACGCGCTAATGGAAAAAGCCGCAGAGACAGCGCCGATTAGAAGTCTGGTTTCAGTGGAGCAAATAGGTGAGGCGGCAGCCTTTCTGGTTTCTGATAAATCCAGGAATATTACAGGGCAGACCATCTATGTTGACAATGGATATAATGCGCTTGGTTAGGAACTTGATTTAGATCAATGCAAAATTAAAAACGCTAATTTATAATTTTTTCTGAATTGGAGATGAAAACATGAGCATAAAATCAATAATGGTGGCCTATAGCGGTTATGAAGAAGAAATATGTGCGCTCGATGTGGCTTTTCAATTGGCTAAGCGATTTCACGCGCACATAGATGTCTGGCATATTTCGGAGCATCCAGTGGATATCATTACAAAATATTCTGGATCGGGCTATGTCGGGCCATTCTATGATGAGATGGTTATTGATGCTCTGGAAAAACCTGTAGAGCAGGCAAAGATCGCGGCAGAAAAAAAATTCAAAGAATTAGCCCTTAACCACGAAATCGAAATTGGTAGCTCTCGCATACAAGGAAAAGCGTCAGCTTCATTCCTGACTGCATCAGGCGATGCGTCAATAATATTGCAAACCAAAGGGCGTCTGGCTGATCTTATTGTTCTGACCCGGATGTGGGATAGGAGAATAGGAAAAGCATCTGAAATTCTCCAGCATTGCCTTTTCAACACAGGCCGCCCGGTTCTGGCCGTGCCTCCAGGCGATCACGCAATCACTTTGAACAACAAAATTGCAATAGCATGGGATGGCAGCCCTCAGGTAACCCAGACCATTGCGCTTGCTATGCCTTTAATACGTGAGAGTTCTGTTTCTGTTATTACGGCTATGTCTAAAAATGCTAAAGAATTTCCCATAGATCCCGAAGAGATCGCAAATGCTCTTGCGGTTCATGATGTGGATGTAAAAACAATATGGGCCGAAGTTATGGACGGAGATTTGGAAGAAACTCTGCTTGAAAGTGCAAAATCTTCCAATGCAAGCATCCTTATCATGGGGACATATACAAAGAATCGGTTATCTGAAGTAATATTTGGCGGCACAACAGAATATATGCTCAACTGTGCAACTTGTCCGATATTGATATCTCATTGATTAATATCATCATAACACACTGATAATAAACAATATTATTCTTAATTATACATAACAAAGATTATCACTCTGAAATATGGCAAAGGATAGGAGCTCCTGCCAGAACTTTTATCTGCTTCATAATCGGCTCATTCCATGTTTGTAACCTCAATCAAAATCAGAGAACAATGGTCTCATTAGAAAGGGCTAAGGACTCTCATATATCCTGAAAGAAAACCTCTCATTTATCCTGAAAAGAATCCTCCTATTTATCGTGAAAGGAGACATTTAGCATATTTATGGGGATTCTACGTGAAGTGCGACAGTTAGCGGGGAATGTAGCATATCTGCCGGAAGATAAGGAAACAGCCGCCCCATGGGGCGGCTGTTTATGTCAAAAAACTACTCGTGTTAGCTGGGATATTCTACCTTCCTTTTTGATGCCCATTGCCACTCAGATCCCTTGTGAAGTGCGGCATAGATCGTGTCACGATACTCGTTACACTCTTCATGCGTTAGGCTGCGGTCAAGTGCGCGTAGGACAACACGCAGCAGAATATTTTTTTGTCCAGGCCTGATACCTAGGCGCTGTTTTGCCGCAGGGGGTAGATCATCGTAGGGTGTTTCAGAAATAGTTTCGACCAGCTCTATAATATCGGCATTAGCACCGAGTGCCTCTCTAACCACATCGCCGATGTCTTCATCCTTGCTTTCGCTGTCGAGAACCAGAGACAGGTCTCTGGCAACGGGTGGCATGGAAGAGACCTCGTGATAGGGGGAAAGATCGTTCATTTGTACCATTATCCTTTGATCGGTTGATCGCAGCAGCCGAATATCATTGATGCTTTTACGAACCATAAGAATGCGGTCCAAGCCTAAACCCATCGCAAGGCCGGACATCCCTGAATGCTGCGAGAGGTTTTCGGCAAGAATATCCGGATGAGCCAAACCGCATTCACCGACTTCCAACCATTCATCGCCCCACAAGGCATTAATTTCAACACCATTTTTTGTGTAAGGATGCGGGCTGACGGAAACTTTCCATTCAACGCCGGGTAGCACGGCCTTCATGATGGTGTCTATCATTCCCATCAAATCCTGGTCACCCAAAGAGCTTTGTTTTTTGACGCGCCAGAGATCAAGGTGATGAGGCTCGGCACAATGGATACGGTCGACGCAATCTCGTCGGTATACCAGTCCGGGACAAGCCAAAACAACGTCCTCAGGGAGATCTGACGCGATCTTCTGCAGCAAGCGCGGGATCATGGATGATGTCTGCGTACGGAGCAAGGATACGTCAGATACATAACGCGTATATCGTGCATCCCGTGCTGCGCCGTCCTCGGGATAGTGGAGCCGGTTATAATTGTCTTCAATCGAGACAATTGGTATCTCGCGGTTTATTATGACTTGGCATCCCCAAGCATTCTCCAATGCCTGAAGGATATCCTGCAGAATGATTTGCATTGCGTGATGCCCATCAGCTGGATCAGACAAGTCACGCAGGTTGACTGCGTGGCGCAATTGTTCAGTCGTAATTTTTTGTATCTTCATAATAGTCTCTCCCGTTTTGGGTTCATGTTCAAAACGGCACCGCATAAACAGCACCGCAGCTTCAAAAGGAAACCCCTTGAACCGAGAACCGGAGAGAATTAGAAGTGAGCTTTAATTAGACCAAAATGCGCCACACCCTTAAAAACCGGATCGGTTCAAAGGGCTGATAAATCGAAAAGTTTTTACACATGCGCGTTTCATCCCTAAAAAATAGCCGAACACACTACAAAAAGCAATGTTTTTTGATGTTATAAAAAACATCTCTCGGGGTTCTGTAGTTCAGGCATTTCCTTGGCGTGGTATTTATCCGGTTGCATATTTCTTCGAGCCGCTGGGGAGGGAGATCATTCAGATTTGTCTCCCGTGGCAAAAACCGCCTGATGCGCCCGTTTGTATTTTCGACTGTTCCTTTCTGCCAGGGCGATCGTGGTTCACAGTAATAGCTGGTAACACCGATATATTTCGAGAGCAGGGGCCAGGATAGAAACTCTGACCCCCGATCAAAAGTTATAGTTTTTCTGTGCTCGCGTGGGATGGAAATCAGCCTCTCACGGATACTTCCCATCACTTCCTGTGGCCGTTTCGTTTCATTTTTAATGAGAAACGTGAATCGTGTTTTGCGCTCTGTCAGTGTGGTGATATTGACATTCCCATGGACGCGCTCGAAAATCATCAGGTCGGCTTCCCAGTGGCCAATCTCCTGACGTTCATCAATATGATCTGGTCTATTTTGAATCAGCAGATATTCAGGGATTCCGCGCTGATCCCGGGACCTGCGTGCAAACCGTCTGGCGCGATGCTTTCTTCCGCGAAATGTGTATTGATAAAGCCCGAGGCTCTTGCCTTCAGCACTGTAAATATACCTGTAAATTGTTTCATGGCAGGCATACAGCCCGTCATGCCCAGTGTTCTTTAGATACCCGGCGATCTGTTCGGGTGACCAGAATTCCTTGAGTTTCATGGTCACAAAATCCTTGATCTTCGGATCTCTAACAAATTTCTGCTTTTGTTGACGCCGGCGACGATACAGTTCCTGAGCATTCAGGTGAAAATAACCGCAATTGAATGGGTCATCATCCGAGAAATAATTGCGCTGCAGTTCACGGTAAATGGTCGAACGGTGGCGGCCCAGAAGCGCTGCGATCTCGTCAACGGACTTCTTTTCCTCCCGCCAAAAGTAAATTTTACGCCTTTCTGACAGGCTCAGCTGCTGGTAAACTTTCCCCATAAATTGAACTCCCCAAGACCCCGAAAAAGGGGCTTTTTAAATGGAAGTCGCACTTCAGGATAGAATCCACCTTATAATATTTTAAATGTGATAATGTATCTTATGG
>QFNK01000193.1 GCA_003240795.1 Micavibrio aeruginosavorus
ATTCCACCGCGGCGATACGCAGCACGTTTGTGGAGCCCGGCTGGCCGAAGGGTACGCCGGCTGTCAGAACGATGCGGTCGCCTTTTTTCGCGATGCCTTTTTCGGCGGCGAGGCGGGTTGCGTGTTCGACCGTTTCGGCGAAGCTGCTCACCACTGGCACGATCACAGGGATCACGCCGTAAGAAAGCGTGAGGCGGCGGGCCGTGGATTCATTCTGCGTCAAGGACAGGATCGGCATTTCGGGACGCTGGCGCGCCGTGCGGAGCGTCGTGCCGCCGGACGTCGTGAAGTTGGCGATGCAGGCCGCCCCCAGATCGCGTGCAACCGTGGCGGCGGCAACCGTGATGGCATCGGAAGAGTCCATCTCCGTCTGCGGGTGGATGGCACGCATGATGCCGACGTAAGTATCGTCGTTTTCGGTGGAGCAGCAGATACGCGCCATGATCTCGACCGATTCAATCGGATATTGTCCCGCCGCGGTTTCAGCGGACAGCATGACGGCATCCGCGCCGTCGTAGACGGCCGTTGCAACGTCGGAGGCTTCGGCGCGTGTCGGGCGCGGTGCCTCGATCATCGATTCCAGCATCTGTGTCGCCACGATAATCGGCTTGCCGGCATCGCGGGTTTCGCGGACGATTTTCTTCTGAACCGCAGGCACTTCCTCCGGCGGGATTTCAACGCCGAGGTCGCCGCGTGCCAGCATGATGCCGTCGCAGTGTTTCAGGATGTCGGTGAAATATGTCAGCGCCGACGGCTTTTCAATTTTCGCCATAAGGGCGGCGCGGCCCTTGATAATCTGTTTCGTTTCTTCAACATCCGCCGCCGTCTGCACAAAGCTCTGCGCGACCCAGTCGGCGCCCATTTCCAGCGCGGCGTCGAGGTCGACACGGTCCTTGTCGGTCAGGGCAGGCATCGGGATGATGACGCCTGGAATGTTAAAGCCCTTGTTGTTGGAAAGCTTCGATCCGGCGACCACTTCGCCGATCAGATAGTCCTTCCCCTGCTCCCGCACGATAACGCGCACCTTGCCGTCGTCCAGAAGGATTTCGGATCCGGTATGCATTGCGGCGATCACTTCGGGATGCGGCAGGCAGACGCGCGTTTCATCGCCCGGCGTGGTATCAAGATCGAATTTGATTTTGTGGCCCGCGCTGACCTCGATACGGTCGTTGGCGAATTTGCCGATGCGGTTTTTCGGCCCCTGAAGGTCGGCGAGCATCGCGATCGGACGGCCGAATTCCTTTTCAAGCTGACGCGCCGTTTCGAGGTTTCTGCGGTGCGCCTCATGCGTGCCGTGGGAGAAGTTCATGCGGAACATATCAACGCCCGCCTTGAACAGTTTCCACATCATGTCAGGGTTCCCCGAGGCGGGGCCCAGCGTTGCAACGATCTTGGTCTTACGGCTGCGGTTCGAAAGCGTCATGCGTCATTTCCCTTAACAACTTGGCGGACAGTGCCTTTATGGGGCAAGCCCTCCATTTTGTCCATGCGCCGGCTTTTTCTTTTCCCCGTTTTTATGTGCTTACGGCGAAACAGGGGTGGAAGGCTGGCGCTTGAAGGGGCCAAGCTCCATCGCGCGGTCAAGAATGGCGGTCACCGTGCCGTTGGAGATTTTCTGTGCGGTAAAGTCCTGAAACGTCATGTGCTGGCGGTTAAAATAGTAAATAAACCTGTTCAGCGTCACACCATCGGCCTCTTTAATCCATTCCGGCGATTTGCTGCTTAGGGAATGAATCGCGGCCGCGTGCTCTTTATGGCTGTCATATACGCCGTAGCCGTTGTCTTTGGTTAGCAAGTCAAAGGCTTCCTGCACTGCGCTTTTATAGGAATAATGGCCTGTAACGCCGCCTTTAGCCTTTTTTCTCTTGAAGCTGTACAGCGGGTTTTTTTCACGGTCGACCTTGCCGTCCTTCGTCTGGGCCTTGGCAAAGATATCACGCAGTTTCTGACCATCTTCCTTGCGAACAAAATCACTCATTGCACACCCCGCTTCCTGGTTTTTAAGAGTTTTAAAAAGTGGCGCAAAATAGGGCCGCTCATAAATTATGTCAATAATAAAATAATATCTTTTTCAGGAACCTTTCCCCCGCCGGCCCGTTGGCGGAGTGACAGTATGTTTGGACAGGATGAGACAGGCCAGTCCTAACACTTTTCACCCCGCTTTGCGGGATTGAAATTGTCACCGGATCCCGATGCAGCGCTTGTCGCCGCACCGGGATCTATTTTGAATAAGCATATTTTTTAGGAAGGATAGACCTATGGCCGATCCGATTGTTACCAAACGGGATTCAACCCTGTCTGATTTTATAAAGATACTTTTTGCAATTCTTTTGCCGCCGATAGGCGTCGCAATGGAAGTGGGACTGACCAAACATTTCTGGATCAATATCCTGCTGACCCTTTGCGGCTTCCTGCCGGGCATTATTCATGCGGTTTACGTGATCGCAAAACACTAAAGTTTCGATAGGACGCATGCGACCTTCGATATACTCCGCTTTGCCGCTTCCCCCGTGGCAAGGCGGAGTTTTCTTTTTAGGACATCGCGCGCATTGCCATCATGAGCATGCCTGCGAACAGGAAGGTCAGCGGCAGGGTTAGAACCCACGCCCATAGGATGTTTCCGACAATTCCCCAGCGGACGGCGGATAGACGTTTCGTCGCGCCTACTCCGAGGATGGAGGAGGAAATCACCTGGGTCGTGCTGACAGGGATGCCCAGCTGCGATGCGCCGGTGATGACAATGGAGGCCGTTGTCTCAGCCGCGAAGCCGTGGATAGGCTGAAGCTTTATCATCTTGCTACCCAGCGTGCGGATAATGCGCCAGCCGCCGGACAGCGTTCCCAGCGCCATGGCGATCGCGCAGGTCAGGATTACCCAAAGCGGGACATGAAATTCCTGCGAAGGATAGGCCAATGCAAGTGCGAGCGCGATGATCCCCATTGATTTCTGCGCATCGTTATGCCCGTGGCTGAGCGCCATAAAGCCTGCGGACAGGATTTGAAGACGCCCGAAGCGGCGGTTGATCTTCGGCAGTTTTTTACGCCAGACGAACCATGTCAGCGCGGTCATGAAGACAAAGCCGAGGGCGAAGCCCAGAAGCGGCGACGTCACCATCGGCATGACGACCTTGTCAAACACCGCGCCCAGCTGAATTTTTTCCAGGCCGCCTTCGCCGGAGAAAAAGGTTGCGCCGAGAAGCGAGCCGATAATCGCGTGTGACGAGCTGGTCGGAAGACCTTTCCACCAGGTAATCAGGTTCCAGATGATCGCGGCCAGCACCGTGCAAAGAACGGTCACGAGCGTGATCGATGTCGCATCGACAAGCCCCTTGCCGATCGTCGCGGCCACTTCCGTTCCCATCAGCGCGCCGGCGAAATTCAAAACGGCGCCGTAAACAACCGCCGTCACGGGGCGCATGACGCGCGTGGAAACGACCGTCGCAATGGCGTTGGCCGCATCGTGAAAGCCATTGATATAATCAAAGATCAGCGTCAGGCCGACAACGATGACCAGCAGGAGAAACGGGTCCACGGCAAATCCTAGCTATGTTTCAGGACGATTTGGAGGGCGACAGCGCTGGCGTCGCGATAGCGGTCCAGAACCTTTTCCAGCATGTCATAGATGTCCTTGCGAAGGATCAGCTCACGCGCATCCTGCGTGTTCAGGAAAAGATGTTTCAAAAGATCGCCCAGAACTTCGTCACCGCGTGTTTCAAGCTCGTGCAGGACATCGACTTTTGCGATGATCGCCTTTTCGCTGCCCTTCTTGGTCAGCGCCTCGACAATATCCTGCATCTCTTTCGCTTCGAGAACGATCAGGTCAACCTGGCGGGAGAAGTCGTTCCCGTCGCTGCGGATATCATGCAGCTCGAAACGCTCGCGGATCTTGTCGATCGTCTTGGGGATTTTATAGAGGTGGGAGGAGAACTCCTGAATGTCCTCACGGTCGAACGGCGTGATGAAGCTAAGCGATACTTCGCGGGTGATCGTCTCGGAAAGGCGCTTTGCCTCTGCCTTGCAGGCGGCGATTTTCTGACCGGCCTGCGTGCGCGCGGCAGCGTCCGTTGCCTCCGTAAACTGTTTCAGAAGATGCGTTGCCGCGCTTGCCTGCGCGGAGAGTTCGCGCATCAGGACATAG
>QFNK01000194.1 GCA_003240795.1 Micavibrio aeruginosavorus
GTTTCCGGTTAAAAAGGCCCTTATCACGCATGGCCACGCGGATCATGCGAGGGCAGGGCACGAAAGCGTCCTGGCAACACATGAAACCATTGGAATCATTAAAAGGCGCTATGGCCTTGACGCCGCCCGCCACTATCAGGGCGTGTCCTACGGCGAAACCGTAAATATGGGAGAGGTCAAGGCAACCTTTTATCCCGCTGGCCACATTTTGGGCAGCGCGCAGATATTGCTGGAATGCGGAAGCCAGCGTGTCGTCGTTTCTGGCGATTACAAAAGGCGGAGTGACGGCACAACCGTTCCGTTCGAGCCGATCCAGTGCGATATCTTCGTTACCGAAGCGACATTCGGGCTGCCGGTGTTCCAGCATCCCGATGCCCGCGATGAAATATCCAAGCTTCTTGTAAATATCAAAAAATTTCCCGACCGCAGTCATTTGATCGCGGCGTACTCTCTCGGAAAGGCGCAGCGCGTTATCAAGCTGCTGCGCCTTGCGGGCTATGATGACGCCATCTACTTGCATGGAAGCATGGTGAATATGTGCGATTTTTATCAGGAAAACGGTATCGACCTTGGCGATTTGCGGAAGGCGACAGGTCTTCCAAAAGGCGCCTTGAAAGGAAAGGTCGTGCTTGCACCGCCCTCCGCCACGAAAGAAGTATGGGCGCGGCGGATGGATGATCCCGTGATCTGCATGGCGTCCGGATGGATGACCATAAAACAGCGGGCAAAGGCCAGCGGTGTGGAACTGCCACTGGTCATTTCGGACCATGCGGACTGGAATGAACTGATCACGACCATTCCTGAAACAGGCGCCGGTGAAATCTGGGTCACGCATGGACGGGAGGATGCTCTCGTTCACTGGTGCCAGAGCCAGGGATTGCGCGCCGCACCGCTGCATCTTCAGGGACGCGAAGACGATCAGATGGAAGACGCGGCATGAAGGATTTTGCGGCTTTACTTGAAAATCTGGTTCTTACGCCTGCTAGGAATGCTAAGCTGGCGCATATGGTGCAGTATTTCAAATCCGCGCCCGATCCGGATCGCGGATATGCGCTTGCCGTTCTGACCAACGGAATTTCCTTTAAAAATGTAAAATCTGGCCATTTAAAGAATATCGTGCTGGAAAAAGTGGATCCGGTGCTGTTCGGACTGTCTTATGATTATGTCGGCGATCTGGCGGAAACCATCGCACTCATCTGGCCGGATCATGAAACGGGCGATCTGCCATCCCTTTCGGAATTGGTTCTGGAGCTGCGCGACCTTCCCCAAGGCAAACTGCCTGCATTGGTATCCACATACTTGTCGCGGGCCACCCCCAGCCAGCGCTGGGCCATCATAAAACTGGTGACGGGAAACTTGCGCGTTGGTGTATCGGAACGCCTTGCTAAGACGGCGCTAGCGGAGTTCGGAGGGAAGCCTCTTAACGATATAGAACATATCTGGCATGGACTTCAGGCGCCGTATCTGGATTTGTTCGCGTGGCTGGAAGATCGCGGGCCTTTGCCGGAGATACATCGCCACAAGGTTTTTCATCCGATGATGCTTTCAAATCCAGTTGATGAGGCAAAGGATTTTGATAATATGCGGCCTGATGATTTTCAGGCGGAATGGAAATGGGATGGCATCCGTGTCCAGCTTGTCTTGGGCGAAGACGAATGCCGCATATTCTCGCGCACGGGCGAAGACATAACGCATTCTTTTCCTGATCTCGCGGATACGCTGAAAGGAACGGGGGTTCTGGACGGCGAATTGCTGGTAGGCATTGATTTCAAACCCATGTCCTTCAACGCGTTGCAGCAGCGGTTGAACCGCAAAACCACCAGTCTTAAAATGATGGGCGAATACCCTTCTTTCGTCCAGATGTACGACATCCTGTTCGACGGTGATGAAGACGTGCGCGGTTTGCCATTGTTCGAGCGGCGGAAAAGACTTGAGCAATGGAACCTGCGCCATAAAAACACGCGTCTGGACGTCTCCGGCATTATTCCCATCGAATCCTGGGACCATCTTGCGAAAATTCGTGTTCAGGGAGCGGAAGAGGAGGGGCATGAGGGCATCATGCTCAAGCGCAAGGATAGCCCCTATCTGGCGGGGCGTCCGAAAGGATACTGGTACAAATGGAAACGTGATCCGCGTCTTATCGATGCTGTATTGATGTACGCGCAGCGCGGCCACGGAAAGCGTTCTTCATATTATTCCGATTACACATTCGGTGTCTGGAACAACAACGAAATCGTTCCCGTCGGAAAGGCCTATTCGGGTTTTACCGATCAGGAGCTCCTCCAGCTTGATAAATGGGTGCGCAACAACACCACCAACCGCTTCGGCCCTGTACGGGAGGTCAAAAAGGAATTGGTTTTCGAGGTTGCCTTCGACGCGGCACAGGAAAGCACACGCCATAAATCCGGCTTTGCTTTACGCTTTCCGCGTATCAACAGGATTCGCTGGGATAAGCCCGCACAGGAGGCCGACACCATCGATAATGTCAAAATGCTTGTGAAAAATTAAAGTACGCCGCTCTGCTCTTTATATTGTCAAACAAGGAAAAATACCCGACAATCCGCGCACATGGAAAAGGCAGCGCAAAGTAAAAAACGGGTTGAGGAAACACGCGGCGATCCGCGCGGCGTTCTGCAGTCTGTCTTTGGATATGATGCTTTTCGCGGTGAGCAGGAAGAGATCATCCAGCATGTGATAAACGGTAACAGCTGCTGCGTCCTTATGCCGACGGGAAGCGGGAAGTCCTTATGTTATCAGGTTCCCGCCTTGTGCATGAACGGGGTTGGGGTCGTCATATCGCCTCTTATCGCACTGATGGAGGATCAGGTCGCCGCCCTGAGGGAGCTGGGCGTACACGCCGCCGCCATTCATTCGGGCGTGGAAAGCGGAAAGATCGCTGAAACCTTCAGGTCTATGCGCAGCGGGGATATAGACCTCGTCTACGTATCGCCGGAACGTTTGGTGATGGATGATTTTTTGGATTTTCTCGACAGCGCCCCCATCGCATTGTTTGCGATTGATGAGGCACACTGTATCTCGCAATGGGGACATGACTTCCGCCCGGAATACCAACAGCTATCGCTTCTTCCCACGCGTTATCCCCGCGTGGCCCGCATTGCGGTCACGGCAACGGCGGATGAGCCGACGCGCGGCGAGATCATGGAAAGGCTCGGCCTTTCCACACTGTACAAGGCTGGCTTTGACAGGCCGAACATCCATTACGACGTTGTCGTCAAAAACAATCCCAACAAGCAGCTGCTCGCATTTTTAAAAGGGCGCGATCAGGATGAAAGTGGGATCGTTTATTGCCTGTCGCGCCGTAAAACCGAAGAAACGGCGCAGTTTCTGTGTAATCAGGGATACAAAGCCCTTCCATATCATGCCGGGCTGGATGGCTCTGTCCGCGCCCACAATCAGGAACGCTTCATCAAGGAAGAAGGCGTGATCATGGTCGCGACGATCGCCTTCGGCATGGGTATCAACAAGCCCAATGTGCGGTTTGTCGCCCATCTTGATATGCCGAAGACCATAGAGGCCTATTATCAGGAAACCGGCCGCGCTGGACGCGACGGATTGCCTTCGGTTGCATGGATGGCCTATGGCATGCAGGACGTCGTTCTGCGCCGGCAGATGATCGAAAACGGCGACGCACCGGCCGAACAGAAACGGCTCGAACTGCAAAAGCTCAACGCGCTTTTGAGCTACTGCGAAACCGCAATATGCCGCAGACGGGTATTGTTGCGCTATTTCGGCGATATAGGCACGGATTGCGGAAACTGCGACACATGCCTGCGCCCGCCCAAGACATTCGACGGCACGGTTGCCGCGCAAAAGGTTCTGTCCTGCATTTACCGCACGAACCAGCAATTCGGCACGGGATATATAATCGACGTACTGCTGGGCGAAGACGATGAACGCATCCGGAAATTCGGACATGACGGGCTCAGCACGTTCGGCATAGGAAAGGAATATTCACGGCAGGAATGGCAGAGCATCATCCGCCAGTTATTGTCCCATGATTTCCTGTATGCGGACATGAACGCCCATGGCGGCCTGAAAATCACGGCGCAAGGGGCAAAATTCCTGAAGGAAAAGGACGATATTCGTCTGCGTCTGGATGAAAAGGATTC
>QFNK01000195.1 GCA_003240795.1 Micavibrio aeruginosavorus
GATCTTTCTGAAACGTTTTGAGCGCATCAAGCACGCCCGCGTCTGCCATGTCGGTAATTCCAACCTTTTCGTAAGGCTCATAGTATCCTAGGCATATTTAAGTCCTTTTTCATTTTCTTGACGTCGAATTCGTCGACTTTGCCGTAGGCGGCAAATGGCTTCATAAGCATCTGCCATAAGTGCAAGATATTTTTAAAAAAAAGTAACTATCACACGATGGGATGATATTAAGGCTGACCCCACTTTTAATCCCAAATATGCAGTATCGAAAAGACTACATCGTGAAAGCGGCGAAGTAAGGTCTTGGGTAGACGGCGTCTGTAATATGTATTCGAACATCATGGCGGAACGAAAAGAAGTAGTGGATCCATTCCGAATGCTGCCAAACTTTTTCAGCGTTCTTTAAATTATATGCTGAAAGAAATCGCTGGAACGTCCTTCTACTTTAACAGGTATCAAGCTCCTGCTGTATATCCGGGCGAGTATTTTGATGATCCAGAGCTTTTCAACAGGCAAAGACCTTTGGTTGACATGAGCGCTCCTTGCCAGTGCGCAGTACTTTTTGAATATCAGCGTTTCTAAGGCAGCATTAGTAAAAGTTGTAGTTACCGCTGCGCTCTAGGCTCTGCTTATTCTAGATTCAACGGCTTTTTCAGGCTGAAGATTAAGGTAGATATCGTCGGTAATTCTATTATCTATTGATTGTAGCGATGCGAGATCAAGGTCAGATAGTTTGCAACCCCTTTCCTCTGCCATTTTAACAATTCGTCCTGTAATATGATGAGCATCCCGGAAGGGGAGTTGTGCGACACGCACAAGCCAGTCGGCAATTTCTGTAGCGGTTGCATAGCCATCTTCTGCCGCCTGTTTCATGCGTGAGAGTTTAAATGAGGCACTGTTCAGCATGCCGTCCATTGCAGCCAGACACAAAATAATCGTATCGAAACTCTCGAAAACAGCGGCTTTGTCTTCTTGCATGTCTTTATTATATGCCAGTGGAAGCGCTTTCATGACAGTCATCAACTGCACCAGATTACCATTCAGTCGCCCTGTTTTTGCACGTATGAGCTCCGCCGCGTCTGGATTTTTCTTTTGTGGCATGATCGATGATCCTGTCGCCCACTGATCGGATAGAGCCATGAACCCAAACTGAGGGGTAGTCCATAAAATTATTTCCTCAGCAAGGCGTGATAAGTTAAGCCCTAGCTGTGCGCAATTAAACAAAAACTCCATTGCAAAATCACGTGAAGAAACGGCATCGAGCGTATTGGCCATAGGTCTTTCGAACCCGAGGTCTTTTGCCGTTTGGTAACGATCAATGGGGAAGCCGGTACCTGAAAGAGCGCAAGCGCCCAGCGGGGAAATATTTACGCGTTTTACGCTGTCTTCAAAACGCGATTTGTCTCTCTCGAGCATCTCCCAATATGCATGTAAATGCATGCCTAGTGTTACAGGCTGTGCGACCTGCAAATGTGTGAACCCTGGCATAATGTCCATATGGTGTTTCTCAGACAGCGTCTTAAGGCTCGATTGAAAAAATGAGATGCGTTCTATGATATCGTGAATAGCTTCGCGCACCCACAAACGGAAATCGGTTGCGACCTGATCATTTCTGGAACGGGCCGTGTGTAGCTTGCCTGCGATAGGGCCAATTATCTCTTTCAGGCGGCTCTCAATATTCATATGAATATCTTCCAGCTCCTTTTTAAACACAAATTGGCCGCTTCTTATTTCGTCTTTAACCTGTTCTAGTCCACGAATAATGGAACTGCCATCATCTGAGTCTATAATACCCTGCCTGATAAGCATACTGCAATGCGCTATGGATCCTGTAATATCTTGTCTCCATAGGCGTTGATCTACGCCAATAGACGCATTGATCTCAGACATTATTTCCGATACAGAGCTAGAGAACCGTCCGCCCCACATTGTATTTTCGCCGGTTTTATTCTCATTTTTAGACATTCTTTTATCTCTATTTTGCTTTTGTAGCTAAAGTGGCATGAATTCTGTATATCTTGGATAATGGCGCGTTCCATCCCAAATACCCTTATCGCATTACGACGGCGATCCGACTAAGCTAGTTCCGGGATATTTGGTGGTACAGAAATTGTTCATAAGCATGAAGCTTCGCACTGCCTTGAGCATCATTTGCGCTGTAAAAATCCGAAAATTCACCATAAACAGAACCCCCGGCCTTGAGGAGGTCATAGGGTGTATTGGCTGTAACCGAAGAAATGTGGTGAGGTTTTAAGTGAACAGTACAGACACCTGACACGCGTTTTTGCGAACTTTTCAATAGAGCGCGTATATCGTCAGCCAGAGGGTCGCAAAAATGCGCTTCGTGTATGAGGCGCCCGAATTCTTGCGCGACACCCTGCTTGAAGAAAATTTGTGATTGTGTCAGGACGTGCTTTTCAAGTGTTCTGTGAGCTTCGTATATGATATCGGCAGCAGGTGATTCATACGCGAGGCGGCCTTTTTTTCCTGGAATGGATGTGCCTAGGTGATAATGGCGGCCAATGCCAAGATCGCTGCCAATACTCCCGATGGCACGTATGACATCTACGGGACCGTTAATAACTTGCTCGCCTGTATCGACTGCTACAGGCTCGCCTTGTTCAAACGTTATTTTCAGGGTGACTTGATTTAGCGCAGGATTTATCTGGCCGTGCCATGCCTCTTCTGGAATTAATCCTTCCGATTGATGTGTTTCCTCGCCGCCTATGGATACACCCCAAAGTCCTACATTATATGAATATTTTGATTTTTCCGGTACGGTGATGCCGCGCTCTTTCAGGAAATTTTGCGAAAATTCCCGTTTGATATTGTGCTCGCGGACAGGGGCGATGGAAACAATGTTCTGACCTTCGACGATCGCTACCAAATCAAAACGATATTGATCGTTACCGGCTCCGGTGCTGCCGTGAGCCATCAATGTTATATTATTCTCTCTGGCATGGTTTATGGTTTCGCGCGCTTGGATCAGGCGCTCTGATCCCACGCACAACGGATACCCGTCACGACTGACATTGCCGAAAATAAGATATTTGAGGATTTCATCATAATAGGCTTTAGTGGCGTCTATATATACGTGGCGGTCGGCACGCACTTCTCTGGACCTTGCCGAGACAGAATCCTTATCATCCGCCGTCATTGCGCCAGTGTCTACGATGCATGTCGTTATATCTTCAACGCCGTAATGCTCCCTCATATATGGAACGAGCATTGAGGTATCCAGCCCGCCTGAAAACGCCACAATCGCCTTGTTGTGTAGCTTGCTTGTAGACATCTTTTATTATCCTTCAATTGCTATAGGGAGATACAGCCCGTCTTCTTGCTTAACATGCACGGGAGATAATATATGAAATTTTTTACCTTCGCCGATCTGCTTTTGTATGTTTTCTTTTTTTGCGCGATCATCGGCCTTAAGAAGAAAGCTGTAACGAGCATTTTCCTGAGCTTCTTCATTAAAAACGCGCTCTGGATCAAGCTTGACTTTCATGCGGTATGTGAAGCTCATATCATGCAGCGGATGCAGCGGCACCATCGTGCGGTCTATGTACATTTTTTCACCGAAGAGGGCATGTATCTTCAAGGCGTTGTTATTATATTGGGAAATGCCAAGAAAAGATTCTTTTTCTTCTGCACGGTAAGCATGCAAGGCAGCATATTTCGTACGCGCTGCTAACTTTGATACGGCCATGTTGCCCAGCTGACGGCGAAGCGAGAATAGTGAAAAGCCTATGAGTGTTTTACCATCCATGCCAAGCGAGGCGATCTGACCGCTGACCGGTATGTAATCCAGCTTATCGACATCCACATAAGGGTCGCGTTCGTAGTGTTCAATGAGTGAATCGGGTGCTTTATCGACCGGCACTGCAAAGCCGATAATGGCGGTCTGCATCAGGCCGCAATCAATATACACCCAATTGGGCATTTTCAGATTTGGATTGCCGAAGGCAAGGGAGTTTGAGACAAGGTAAGCTTCATGAAAATCGCGCAACGATGGATCTTCCATCAGTTTGACAACTTCGTATCCGCAAAAAATATCAAGATTGAAAGAGGGAAGAAGATACTCACTGGTGGCCACATAAGGCACCAGCCCTTTGTTCAAAGCTT
>QFNK01000196.1 GCA_003240795.1 Micavibrio aeruginosavorus
CAAGGACAAGGCCGTGAAAAAGGAAGAAACCGAAAATCAGGATTACCAGCTTTCGCGCGGTATAGACCTGATCCGCGGCGTATCCTTGTATGAAGGACGCGTCGGAACAAACTAACGACGCGGGAGGCAACGGGGAAATGAAGCCTGCCTTGGCACATATTGCAGAAAAGATCAGATCGCTGCCGGAGCGTTTAAAATCCGGTAGCGATGCGCGACAACCGGCCTCCTTTGGCCAGGCTTTTAAGCATGGTCTGCTTTGCGGTTTTGCTTTCCTTTTGCTGCTCGGCGCCTGGATGCAGATGCGCGGTGATGATACGGCCGCAAAAATCCAGGAGCTCATCCCCGTTCAAACGCTTGCCATCACAAAAAAGGACATGCCCGCGCAGGCGGAGAAAAAACCTGAACCGGCACCTGCCGTGAAGGATACACAGCCTGCTCAGGATCCGGCATTGCCGGCCACATCCTTGGCGGCTTCCAAATCCGTCCATGCTTTGCGGCCCGCGCCGATTGAAGGCCTGATCGAAAATTATGAAGGCTTGCAAATTCCGAAGTTCAGCATCGATGATGATCTGACGCCGTTTGCCGCCTATAAGAAACCTTTCGAGCATGACGGCACCAGCGCGCTAGTCAGCGTTGTCATTGTCAATTACGGTCTGTCAGGCATGATCGCGCAATCCATTCTCGGCAATATGCCGGAGAATATCAGCCTCGTGCTTTCCCCTTACGCTGCGGAAGCGACAAAGTGGGCGGCAGCGGCGCGCAGCTATGGTCATGAATTCTGGCTATCCCTGCCGATGCAGACGGAAAGCTTCGGCGATGAAGATGCCGGCCCTCTTTCCATTCGCGTGAATGCGCAACCGATGGAAAACCAGACGCGGCTGTTTGATGTCATGTCCTCGGTTGCCGGTTATGCAGGTATAGTCACGCAGAAGAACCATGCTTTTACCTCCGACGCGGCGGCGATACAGCCTGTGCTGAAACAGATTTTCGGGCGCGGCCTCGCGCTTGTTGAAAGCACGCCGGACAAACCTGCCCTCGGCCTTTCGATGGCGATGGAGTTCGGCTATCCATATGTTCAGAACAATTTCTGGCTGGACGAGCAGACGAGCCCCGAAGGGGTCAGAACCGCTCTTGCTGCGCTTGAAGAGCAGGCGAAGCGCAAGGGTAAGGCCGTTGCCTTTATCCATCCTTATCCTGTGCTTCTTCAGGAAGTTTCAAAATGGGCGGCCGAGGCCCCCTCGAAAGGGCTTCAGATCGCCCCTCTTTCCGCAATGGTTTCACAATAACATGACTGCTCTCCGTTACCGCCCCTGTGTCGGGCTTTGCATCTTCAACGCGGACGGCAAGGTTTTTGTCGGACAGCGCATCGATAAGCTCGGCGGTGAAGCATGGCAGATGCCTCAAGGCGGCATTGATGAGGGCGAAGACATTGTTGCCGCCGCCCTGCGCGAGATGCTGGAGGAGATCGGCACCAATAACGCGGAGATCATCCGTATTCATGACACGCCGCTCCGCTATGACCTGCCCGAAGAAATCCGCCGCCGTGTATCGTGGGGCGATGTGTATGCCGGACAGGAACAGATATGGGTCGCCCTGCGCTTTAAGGGCGAAGATGGAGATATCAAACTGGATGCGTGGGAGCATCCGGAATTTTCCCGCTTTCAGTGGGTCGATCTTACCGAGGTGCCGAACCTGATCGTGCCGTTCAAGGTGGACATCTATAAAAAAGTTGTCGCGGCGTTCGGCGACATCAGATAAATCCGCAAAATATTTCGATTAAAAAAATCCCCGCTCAAAGGCGGGGATTTTTACATTACTGGTTCAGAGGCGACCACGCCGGATCGGAGCCATCGCGCGGTGTTGGAAGCTGACGCTCGTTGTATCCCGTGATGTCGATGGAATACAGTTTGGAAGAGCGACCGCCGCCGCCTGGCGCTTCCTTAAAGTATGCGATCACGCGGCCGTTTGGCGACCATGTCGGGCCTTCCACATGGTAGGCCTGCGTAATCAGCCGCTCACCCGTGCCGTCAGGACGGATAACGCCGAGATAGAACTGGCCACCCTTCATTTTGATGAAGGCGATCAGATCACCGCGCGGCGACCAGACCGGGCTCGCGTAGCGACCATCCCCGAAGGTGATGCGCTTCTGGTTACCGCCGCTGGAGTCCATGACGTAGATCTGCTGCGTACCGCTGCGGTCCGATTCAAACGTCACCTGACGCGCATCCGGCGAATAGGACGGCGCCGTATCGATGCCGCTGGAGTCCGTCAGCTTGCGGGATTTACGGGAACGGAGATCCATTTCATAGATATCCGTGTTACCGCCCTGCGCCATACTCATGATGATCTTGCCACCATCGGGAGAGAAGCGCGGTGCGAAGGTCATGCCTGGGAAATCACCCATGACTTCCTGACGGCCGCTGTCGATATTGTAGAGGTAAACGCGCGGCTTGCCGTTTTTATACGACATGTACGTGATTTCCTGAGATGTCGGAGAAAAGCGCGGCGTCAGGACAAGCGTGCCTTCGTCCGTCAGGTAGCGGTGGTTTGCGCCGTCCTGATCCATGATGGCAAGGCGCTTGATACGTTTCGTGGCGTTGCCCGTTTCAGAGACGTAGATAATGCGGGAGTCGAAATAACCGTCTTCGCCCGTGACGCGCTTATACACATCGTCGGAAATGATGTGCGCAATGCGGCGCCAGTTCTGCTCGTTCGTCATATAGGCCATGCCGGAAATCTGCTTTTGCGAGAATACATCCCACAGGCGGAATTCAACGCGCGTTCGTCCGTCCGGTGCGCGCGTTACAGATCCGGAGATCAGGGCCTGCGCGTTGATGGCGCGCCATTCGGCAAAACGCGGGCCTTCTTTCTGGATCGAGGCGGCATCCTGAATAAACGCGCCCGGGCTTACAGGTTTAAAGAGGCCGGAACCGCGCAGGTTGTTCGTGATAATGTCCGGAATGTTTTTCGCAAATTCCGCAAATTCAGGGCGCTCGGGATAGAACGGGCTTATCGCAACCGGCACTGGTTCGATCTTACCCTTGTTTACATCCACCCTTAACTGCGCCTGCGCCGGCAGGGCGGAGAGCACACCAAAGGCTAGAAGTAATGCTGTCGCCAGTATTTTCATCCGTTTATCCTTTTTTCTTGTTTGTTAGAGCATATCGCGTGGGTCGAAAGTTACCACAATATCTTTCCAGAGATTGTACTTATCCGGATTCAGGTTGAGCGTCTCACACTGCGGCGAATTGACGGCGCGAATGGCACTGTCGGCAGCAGCGCGGAAGTAGCTGTCCTGACCGTAACGCCATTGATCGACCACTGTCGCACTTAAGACCTTGCGGTCGGGTGACACGATCATGCGCACCTCGACGGCGAGGTTTTCGGCATAACGCGCCCCTGCCTGAACGCTCCAGCAGCGGGAAAGTTGCTGGCGAAGCGCGTCAAGTTCACTCATCGTCAGGTTTTCTGAGAATGGCGCATCGGCCGATGGCGAAGCGGCATCAGGCGTTTTGCTTTCCGGCAGCGTTTCATCAACGACTTCCTGACCGTCCTGAAGGTTCTTCAGAAGCGAATCAAAATTCTGCTGCTGTTCCTGCGTGACTGCTTTTTCTTCCTTGGGCTTTTCCTTCGGCTGTTCTTTAGGCTTCGGGTCTTCCTTTGGCTTCGGCTTTTCCGCTGGCTTTGGTTCTGCCTTTTCTTTTGGCGTCTCCAGTTTTTCTTCCGGCGGAGGCGGCGTAACGGGTTTCGCCTTTTCCTTCGGCGGCTCTGCGGGCTTGGGCGGCTCCGGTGGTTTTGGTGTTTCTTTTGGCGGCTCTACCGCTTCCACTTTTGGCGGTGCGGGCGCTTTCGGTTTCGTTTCCGGCGGTTTTTCGGCCGGCTTTTGCGCTTTTACAGGCGGCTTGTTGGATGTCGTCATCTCACCGATCGGAAGGATTTCGATCGGGATAGCCGTGCTCATTGTTTCCGGCGGTTTGTTGTAGAAAAACGGCAGGCCCGTAATAGCGAGAATAACCAGTGCGCCGTGTGCAATCGCGGACACGATAATAGGCACCTTCATTTCTGAAGGCATTTCCGACCAGCGTTCCTTGAT
>QFNK01000197.1 GCA_003240795.1 Micavibrio aeruginosavorus
ACGTAAAATGCTCCTGCCTGAATGTGCAGATAATCCGCAAAGAAACGCAGAATGTTTTCACCGAGCGTTTCAGGCGTCTGATCGCCGACCGTTGCCTTGGCGAGGGCAGCCTCTCCTTTTTGAAGCCAGTTTTGGCGCGCGCGCGCATTGATCGCACGGCGTATCAGGATGAATGCCACGACTGCAAGTATAAGGCCGACAATGCTGGTAAGGATGATATGGACGGCGGTCGTGCGGTAAGCACGCTGCATATCGGATATCCGCTCGTTACGGACAAGCTGCTCGGTTCCTTCCATCGTTGAAAGGATCCTTCGTATGGCATCCATCTCCGCCCGGCCTTCGCCGTTTTTGACAAGGGCCAGCGCGGGTTGAAAACCTTCGGTCCGGCGGATATTTATCGTCGCCTCCAATTCCGCCAGCTTCTTGCCGATATGGTTCTTCAATATGGCCAGAGAATCTCTCTGGGTCATATTGTATTCCGTCAATTCTTCTAAAGTGACGAGGTTCTCCTCGATGTCCGCAAGGGCTTTGTTATAAGGAGCAAGATAATTTTCATCGCCGGTCAGAAGATATCCACGCTGCCCGGTCTCGGCGTCTTTAAATACCGAGAGCACGTCACGCAGGGCGGTCAGGGTTTCATGTGTGCGGGTTACCAGAACGGTATTCTGTTGAAGCGTTTGGATGTTTTTCGATGCGATCCATCCGCTGAAAAAGAAAAACGCGACCAATATGCCCAGACCTATATGAATGGACGGGTTCGCATTGCCACCGAAGCGAGAATTATTAAAAACTTTTGACACTGACGAACCCTTCTGAAATTTAGCCAAAACCCCAAGTAAAACAAATCTTTAACAGCACGACGGAAAAATTAATAGAAAAAACGGACAATCTTAAAAAAGAAGGCAGTTCTTACAGAGAAATTCCCCTCATGAACGCCTATAAAGTTATTTTAAGGCGTATATTTTATCGCCGAGCGCGTATACGCGGGGTTTTTCAAGGATATTCTTGAACATGGTGTCGGTCACGGAAATGCCGCCGGTATACGACCCAAAGGCGGGCATGATCATCCTGTTCCCGTCTTCTATGAAACATGCGCGCGAGATGCGGGCGTTTTTATGCAGAATATCCACCTTGGGGTGGTAATGCCCGCTGATCTCAAACGAAACATCTTTCACGGTTTCATGATTGAATGTGACATCGCTGATCGTAAGGGAGCGGAACGCGGAAAAACCAGCGGGGGCGTAATCGCCGTCGTGGTTTCCTGTAATCCAGATAGGTTCGTATTCAAGTATGTGATCGAATAATTTCCGCTCTTCTACAGGAAGACGATGATATCCCCCCGCGTCATGAAACGTATCGCCGAGGAAAAGAACGCGCGCTGGTTGAAAAATATCCAGAGCGCGCATCAGTCTTGCAAGCGTTTCATGCGTGTCGTAGGGGGGAAGGAAAAAACCCTTACGTGCGAAATGCGACCCTTTCTCAAGATGCATATCCGAAACGATAAGCATGGATTTTTCCGGCCAGAACAAAACGCCCAATGGATGAAGAACAAAATCATGGCCGGCGAAGTTGATATTCATTCTTCATTCTCCATACCGGATTCTTTTAACAGGGATTGCTCGAGATCTTCCAGATAATATTCGCCTGTCTGTTTCCGCGACAGGTTTTCGCGCGCGATCTGCAGGATCATGGGAATGGCAAGCGGTGACACGCGTTTTAAATGCCTGACCGTGATTTTCCCCTGAATGCTGACAAGAAGATCGGAAAGTCGACCGATATCGATCAGCCCGCTATTCGCATCCTGCCGCGCGGCGCGCAATAGAATGTGGTCTGGTTCATATTTATGAAGAACGTCGTAAATCAGGTCTGAGCTGAACGTCATCTGCCGTCCCGTCTTCTGCGCGCCGGGATGGCGGCGTTCGATAAGGCCTGAGATTACGGCTGCCTCGCGAAACATCCTTTTGATAAGCGGCGTGTCTTCAAGCCACTCGTTCAATTCTTCGCCCAACAAATCGACGGAGAACAAATCTTCTACATTTTGCGGCTGTGCGAGGGTTGTCATGGTCACGGCATAATCGGTTGCCACAAAGCTTACGGGTTTTGCGCCGTTCCGTTGCAAACGGCGCATGATAAGAAAGCCCAGTGTCTGGTTCGCCTGCCGGCCTGCAAAAGTATAGGCAACGATGTAATGTTTCCTCATGCGCGGAAAAACTTCGACCAGCATCCTGTGCGTATCGGGGACTGACGAGCGTTCTTCCTGATGCTCCAGCCATTGCCGGACATTGTCGGGTAAGTCCTGCCATTCATCGCGTTCTTCGAGAAACTGCCTCACGCGTTGGGATAGATGTGTGGACATTGGCAGCTTGCCGCCGTCGTAGCTTGGTATTTTTGCATTTAAATCGTTCGTGCGTGACACCATCACGGTCATTTCATGCAGCCCCTGAAACCGCACGACATTCCCGGCGAACAAAAACGTATCGCCCGGCGCAAGATTGTTGATGAAAAACTCCTCTATCGTACCCAGCGTTCGCCGCCCCATTTTTACTTTCAGCATGGGAGATTCTACGATAGTGCCGATATTCATACGATACAGCCGCACCTGTCGCGGCGAGGTCAGCTCATAAAGGCCGTCCTCATTGACGCGAATGCGTTTGTACTGCTCGTAATTGTTCAGCGCGTAGCCGCCGTTTATAACAAAGGAAAGGACACGGCTGAAATCCTGATAGGTAAGGTTCTTGTAAGGCCATGCCGTTATAACTTCCTTGTAAAGCTGATCGGCATCGAACGGCCCGGTACAGGCAGTGCCGAAAATATGTTGCGCCAGCACGTCCAGCCCGCCGGTTTTTGGAAAAACCCCGTCTATTTCATTATGTGCAATACCTGCCTTGGCCGCCAGGCATTCCAGATACTCGAAACGGTTGGTCGGCACCAGCAAAGCCTTGCTGGGCTCGTTCAAACGGTGATTGGAACGTCCGATCCTTTGCAAAAGGCGTGAAATCCCTTTCGGTGCGCCGATTTGAACCACGAGGTCGACCTCCGCCCAGTCAAGTCCGAGATCGAGCGAAGAAGTGGCAACGACGCAGTCAAGCGCACCATCCGCCATCATCCCCTCGACCTTGCGGCGCAGCTCGCGTTCGAGGGACCCATGATGCAGTGCTATCGTTAAATCTGCGTGGTTGTGCTTCCATAGATTTTGAAAAACAAGTTCCGCCTGCGCGCGTGTGTTTACGAACACGATGCTCATCTTGTTTTTCCGCACCTCCTCGTAAATTTCCTTCATGGCGTAGGATGCCATATGTCCGGCCCAGGGAATGCGTTCTTTGGATTTGAGAATGGTTATATCGGGACGGGTGCGGACCGGTGCCTGAATGATGGCCGTATTTTTTTCCGCAAGCCAGCGCGCCGCCGTTTCCGGATCGGAGATCGTCGCGGACAATCCGATGCGTTGTGCCTTTGGTGCGATGGTTCCCAATCTCGCCATGCCAAGGGAGAATAAATCCCCGCGTTTTGAATCCAATATGGAATGCAGCTCGTCGATGATGATATAGCGCAGGTTCTGAAAATATTTTCCGGCTTCCGGATATGACAGCAGGAGGGCCAGCGATTCCGGCGTGGTCATGAGCATATGCGGCGGTTTCGTTTTCTGCCGCGCTTTTTTGGAAGCAGGCGTATCCCCCGTCCGCGTTTCAAAACTGATGGGTAGATCCAGTTCTTTTATAGGCTTGCCGATATTGCGGTGGACATCCACCGTCAACGCCTTGAGCGGAGAAATATAAAGGGTATGCAGCCCCTCAAATTTCCCGCCGAGCATGTGCAGATCCATGAAAGAAGGCAAAAACCCCGCCAGGGTCTTTCCAGCCCCGGTAGGGGCGCAGATCAGGACGTTCTTCCCTTCCATCGCGGCTTTCAGGCTCTCAACCTGATGGGGAAACCATGACCAGCCTTTTGACGCGAGCCAGTGGGTAAGCGGATGCGCCTCCAGCTTGCCTTTTACGGCCTCGCTTCCTAAATCACTGACATGAACATTTTGCGCCATGACTTATATATAGGGCCGGCGGATGCCTATATCGACCCCCCGTTTCC
>QFNK01000198.1 GCA_003240795.1 Micavibrio aeruginosavorus
TATCCCGAAAGCCCCCCGCGCATCCGGTTCGAACGGCAAGGCGAAGTAAGCGGCGATACCGCAGGCGAACGCCACGGGAACATAAAGGAACAACCGGTCCTTCTGCGCCGCGATCTCCCCCCAAATTCCCATGAAACCCCTTGTTTTCCTTCAACCTTCGCGCCTATAACTATGACTGATTTCAACCGGAAGAAAAGACCAAGATGACTGTTGTTACCCGCTTTCCGCCTTCCCCCACCGGCATGATGCATATCGGCACCGCCCGGACGCTGCTATACAACTGGCTCTACGCGCGCGGCCGCGGCGGCAAGGTCGTTTTCCGGATCGAGGACACAGACCGGGAGCGCTATGACGCCAAGCATGTCGATGCGCTGATCAACGGCGTTAAATGGCTTGAGCTTGATTATGACGGCGATGTCGTTTCCCAATACGAACGCCGCGAACGCCATGCGGCGGTTGCCCATGAACTTCTCGCCGCAGGCAAGGCCTACTACTGCTACTGCACGCCCGAAGAGCTGGAGGAAATGCGCGAAAAGGCGAAGGCCGAAGGCCGCCCGACTTTCTACGACCGCCGCTGGCGCGACAGCAGCGCAACGCCGCCAGAAGGCGTCAAACCCGTCATCCGCATCAAGGCGCCGCTGGACGGCGAGGTCACATTGCATGACCAGGTGCAGGGCGATGTAACTTTGAAGAACGAGCAGCTGGACGACATGATCATCCTGCGCTCCGATGGCACGCCCGTTTACATGCTTGCCGTTGTCGTGGACGATCACGATATGGGCGTCACGCACGTCATTCGCGGCGACGACCATTTGAACAACACCTTCCGTCAGAACATGATCTATGACGGCATGGGATGGGCGCAGCCCACATACGGCCACCTGCCGCTGATCCTGGCGCCTGACGGCTCCAAAATGTCCAAGCGCAAGGGCGCGGCAAGCGTCGAGGAATATCGCGATATGGGCTACCTCCCCGAAGCGATGCGCAATTACCTCCTCCGCCTAGGCTGGAGCCACGGCGACGACGAAATTATATCGGACAAACAGGCGCTCGAATGGTTCGGCCTCGATCATGTCGTAAAAAGCCCTGCCCGCTGGGACTTTGACAAGCTGAACCATCTGAACGCGCACTACATCAAACTTGCGGACAACAACCGCCTCGCCGCGCTGATCGAACTGCACCTGAAAACGCCGGTCACGGATGCCGGGCGCAAACGGCTGATGGCCATGATGGATGAATTGAAATCCCGTGCGGTCACGCTGGTGCAACTGGCGGAAGAATCCGAATTCCTCTTCAAGACCGCGCCAGTGGATATGAACGAGGCCGCGCTGAAACTCCTCGATGACGAAGGCAAAAAAGCACTTTCCATGCTGGCGACGCATCTGGACGCGCTGGATATTTTCAATGCCGCGACGATTGAAGAGACCTGCCGCACGCTCGCAAAAGATATCCGCGAAGGAAAACTTGGCAAAGTCATGATGCCGCTACGCGCCGCCCTGACCGGCCGTGATAAATCGCCGTCCCTCTTCCACGCCGCCGAAATACTTGGCAGGGAAGAAACGATCAACCGCATCCGCGCCGCGGCAGGGTTATAGCCCATGAAAAAACCCCGCCGCATGAACCTGCTGGTTTTGACCGAAAATGCGGAGCATTTCGATCTTTGCAAAGCAGCGTTTACGCAGGCGGGACACCATCTATCCGCGGTAAAACCCGAAAAAACAATCACCGCTCCTATCAATGATGCCGATGCCGTGGTCACGGCGTATGAGAACGTCCGAACCGCTATGCGCGCCTTTCACGATCAGGATGCCTACATTTCCATTCAAAGCGGTAGGTTGAAGACGAACACCCTGACCCGCATCTACGCCGTTGCCATCGGCTACCGCGAACCGGGTTTACCCGTAAATGCGATGTCCGTTCACATCACACCGGAACAGGATGGCGAAAAGGAAATAACGTCCGCGCTTAAACGCCTTCTGCTCATGCCTCACGACGTTCCGACAATCGACGAACTGGCAAACCAACCGTCTTATTTCTAAGGAAAAATCATGGAAAAAATGGCGCTTGTACTATCCAATTTTGCCTCACCCGAAACGGCGCGCTCCGTTATGCGTATTTTGATGCAGGAGCAGATCATTACCTGCGCCAATATTTTCGCGCCCCACTTTGCGATCTATCCATGGGACGGGCAGATCCAGGAAGAATCCGAAACCGCCGTCCTCTTCAAAGGCCCATGGGAGAACAAGGACAAACTCGTAAAACGCCTGCGCGAAATTCACCCTTACGAACTGCCGGGAATTATTCTCCTTGATGCGGAGACATTGCCCGATTACGCCGCATGGCTGCGCGGAAAGTAAGCTCCCACGCATCTTGCTTTACGGAAATAAAAAGAAATTTAGAAACTAGTAAATTGATCTTTAATCATTCCGCGCATATCTTTGTGAGGCAAAGTTCTATTGCGCCCACCTATTCAGCGAACGGAAAGATACATGACCGACAATATCAACACCGACAAAACCTTTACCCTCACGAACGATCAAACGGGGAAAAGCGTAAAACTGCCTGTGCTTCACGGCACCTCCGGTCCCGATGTTCTGGATGTTCGCAAGCTATACGGCCAGACGAACCACTTCACGTTCGACCCGTCCTATACTTCCACCGCAAGCTGCAAATCGCGCATTACCTTTATCGACGGCGACGAAGGACTTCTGGCGCACCGCGGCTACAACATCAAGGATCTGGCGCGCAAATCCACCTTCATGGAAACCTGCTACCTCCTCCTCGAAGGCGACCTGCCGACGGAACAGCAACTTAAAGACTTCTCGCATTCCATCACCATGCACACCATGGTGCATGACCAGATGAACTACTTCTTCCGTGGCTTCCGCCGCGACGCGCATCCGATGGCCGTTATGGTCGGCGTAGTCGGCGCAATGGCCGCCTTCTATCACGACTCGCTCGACATCTACGACCCGAAACAGCGGGAGATATCCGCCCACCGCCTGATCGCGAAACTGCCGACGCTCGCTGCGATGACCTATAAATATTCGATCGGTCAGCCGTTCATGTATCCGCGCAACGACCTGTCTTACGCGGAAAACTTCCTCTACCAATGTTTCGCCGTTCCGGCCGAACCGTACAAGGTCAACCCGATCCTCGCCCGTGCGATGGACCGTATCCTGATCCTTCACGCCGACCACGAACAGAACGCCTCGACCTCCACGGTGCGTCTGGCCGGCTCCTCACAGGCAAACCCGTTCGCCTGTATCGCCGCGGGTATTGCCTGCCTCTGGGGCCCTGCCCACGGCGGCGCGAACCAGGAAGTTCTCGAAATGCTCGCCGAGATTGGCGACGCTTCCCGGATTCCTGAATATATCGCAAAGGCAAAGGACAAGGATGATCCGTTCCGCCTCATGGGCTTCGGTCACCGCGTTTACAAGAACATGGACCCGCGCGCCGATATTATGCGTGAAAGCTGCTACGAGGTTCTCGATGAACTAGGTCTTCGTGATGAGCCGATGCTCAAACTCGCCATGGAACTGGAAAAGGCCGCGCTCGAAGATCCATACTTCGTCGAACGCAAACTCTTCCCGAACGTGGACTTCTACTCCGGCATTATCCTCAAGGCGATGGGCTTCCCGACCTCCATGTTCACGGTTCTCTTTGCCGTTTCCAGAACGGTCGGATGGATCAGCCAGTGGAAAGAAATGATCGAGGAACCCGAACTCCGCATCGGCCGCCCGCGTCAGCTCTACACAGGCCCGGCCATGCGCGAATACATTGACATCAGCAAACGCAAATAAGTTGCCGTTAAGCAACCATCTTACTATAATAAACAAAGGCGCGGATTGACCGCGCCTTTTATTCAAAAAAAATATGTTTAAGATAAAAAAGATATCAAACAATAAAACAAACAATACAAGCCATTATTTATCCACCAATGCTATTCCTTCCCACACTGACATTTTTTCCACATCTAGAACAACATGTTTCTGTTCACCGAAACCCTAACATACAATAACATATCATTTTATAATAATA
>QFNK01000199.1 GCA_003240795.1 Micavibrio aeruginosavorus
CAGGCGCAACTCTGCCGCGCCAAACAGGCGATCCACGATCAGGATGTTCTGGTTTCCGCCGATGCATTCGCGGGGCAGACCTTCAACGGCAGGGTGCTGAGCATCACGCCGAAGGGCGACCCCGTCGCGCGGTCTTACCGCGTACGCATTTCCCTGCCCCAGCAAACGCCGCTGATGATCGGCATGACGGCGGAAACGAACATCATCACGCAGGTGAAAGAAGATGCGCTGATGGTTCCGGCAACGGCAGTCAACAATGGCAAGGTCGTTGTCCTCGATGGCGGCAAGGCGAAGATCGTCGATGTCAAGACCGGCATCAAGACGCCGGACGCCGTCGAGATCACCGAAGGTGTCGCGGAGGGTGCAACACTGGCGCACAAATTTGACGCGACACTGGCGGACAAAGGGCGCGTCACGCCGAAGACGAAAGACTGGAAACGCGCGGCGTCTGAATGAGCTTGTTCCTCACCATCGCCGTAAAACACATCATGGCGCGCAAGCGGCAGAGTTTTGTCTCGCTGCTCGGCATTATCATCGGCGTCGGTTTTTTTCTGGCCATCGCGTCCCTGATGCAGGGATCGCAGAACGATTTTATCAGCCGCCTGATCGACAATTCGCCGCACATCACCGTGCACGACGAATATCGCGATGCAAAGGAGCAGCCTATAAAAAGGGCTTACAAGGACGCGTTCATCGAGCTGCGCTCCGTCCAGCCGCTTCCTGAAACGCGCGGCATCCGCGGCTATAAGCTATTGGTAGAGGATCTCAAAACGCGCCCCGGTGTTCGCGCATCGGCGACCCTGACCGGACAGGCGATTTTGAACTATGCGGGCCGCGACAACGCCATCGTCCTGAACGGCATGATCCCCGCGGACATGAAAGACCTGACCACGGTTGAAGAGAATATGAAGGTCGGATCGGTCGATGATCTGATCGCCAACAAAAACGGCATCATCGTCGGCGCGGAACTCTGCCGCCGCCTGATGCTGGAGGTCGGCGATACGATAACCCTGACGGCCAGCACGGGACAGGTGCGCACCTTCAAGATCGTCGGGATTTTCCAGACCGGCAGCCTGAATTACGACGACCAGCAGGCCTTTACCGACATCAAGCGCGTACAGGCGATGATGAACAAATCGAACCGCGCCAACACCATCATCATCAAGATGGATGACGTGAACGCCGCGCGCGATCTGGCCACTGAAATAGAGGCGCGGATCGGATACAAAACCGTATCGTGGCAGGAAGCGAGCGAGGATATTCTCTCAACCCTCGTTATCCGCAACGTCATCATGTATACGGTGGTCAGCGCCGTCCTCCTCGTCGCCGCGTTCGGGATTTACAACATCATCTTCACCATCATCATGGAAAAGCAGAAGGACATCGCCATCCTGAAATCCATGGGTTTCCGCGCCGGCGATATCAAGACAATCTTTATCATACAGGGCTGCATCCTCGGCATTGGCGGCGTTGCGTTCGGACTGCCGTTCGGATGCCTTCTGATGCTTGCACTTGAGCAAATCACGTTCGAACCGCCCGGCGTGGCGGAACCGATCCATATGCCCATTGACTGGAGCGCGCCGCAATTCATCATCGCGGGCGGCTTTGCGTTCATCGCCGCCGTGC
The DNA here is from genome assembly GCA_003240795.1 of Micavibrio aeruginosavorus. Classification (GTDB taxonomy): domain Bacteria; phylum Pseudomonadota; class Alphaproteobacteria; order Micavibrionales; family Micavibrionaceae; genus Micavibrio_A; species Micavibrio_A aeruginosavorus_B. The sequence continues at coordinate 1,627 of QFNK01000199.1, forward strand.
TTGCTTCCTACCTTCCGGCGAAAAAGGGCGCGAACGTCCTTCCCGTCGATATCTTGCGCGGAGGTCAGTGATGACGGGCATTTTGCTGCAGGCCAAAAACCTTGTCCGCACGCTGGATGGTGAGATCAAGGTCACGCTGGTCAAGGATATCAGCCTCGATATCGAGGAAGGGAAATTCACCTCCATCACCGGCCCGTCGGGATCGGGGAAATCCTCCCTGCTCTACCTGCTCGGCCTGCTCGATAAACCGACAACGGGAAGCGTTTTTGTGGAGGGTGTGGAGACTACGAAATTGAATGAGGACAAGCTCGCGCAGTTCCGCCTTGAAAAGCTCGGCTTTATCTTCCAGTTCCACTTCCTGCTCCCCGAATTCACCGCGCTGGAAAATGTCCGCATGCCGATGCAAAGGCTCGGCAGACTATCGCCGAAGGAACAGGATGAAAAGGCGATGCACCTTCTCGAAAGCGTAGGATTGAAGGAACAGGCGCACAAACTGCCGAAACAGATGTCAGGTGGACAGAACCAGAGAACGGCGATCGCCCGTGCCCTCGCAAACGATCCCGCCCTCGTCATGGCCGATGAGCCGACCGGAAATCTGGACACGCATTCCGCCGCAACGGTGCAGCAAATCCTGCGCGACATCGCCCACACATCCGGCCGCGCCGTCGTCGCCGTCACGCATGATGCCGACTTCGCCGACACCGCAGACCGCCGCGTTCATATTGTGGACGGGAAGATAGAAAGCTGATTGGATTTTTAGGGTTTACACTTCATGCCAGCTGGAACAGGGCAGGATTTTTGCGGTTGTTGCTGAACTGAAAGCTCACGTTCCGCGGTAAAAATATCTTTAAATATCGCCGCATCCTCTTGAAGCATCTGGTGACGTATAAACCCAGCCAAATTTTCATTTTGGTCAGGCGCCTTTTTCTCAAGAATGGTATCCATGCTGGATATGGCGGCATCCAAAGTGTAGACCGGAAAAACGATCATATCGTTCATTTCAGAAATAGGTTTTGTGCTGGCCTGAAAATCAGCGCATGCTTTTCCAGTTTCAAGCGCCAAAAGGCAGACGCCGGATTTGCATCTTATCTTATTGCTATTACTGTATTTTTTGTTGTTCATATTAAAACCGGCTTTCAAGCGCTTCTATTTTCAAGGCGCTTATACAAGTAATAAAATATTATGTCAATGTAATAAAATTAGTTAAAGCAGCTCGCGCTGGATCGCCCATTTGATCTGGAGCGTGTCGATATCCATCAGCGAGGATATGACGAGCTGCTTCGTCTTGCGCGGGCGGATGCCTTCGCCGAGATAGATGCTTTCCTCCACCGTCAGCGGCGCGCCGCTGGCCGTGAAACGCCAGCCGATACCGCTCGGCAGTGCGAGGATCGCCTCCTGCCCTTCTTTGATGAGCGAAACGCTCACCTTCGGGTGAAGATGGAAACGCACCGAAATATCGTGCGGCTTGGTCAGGCCGGTCGTGCAGGTCAGCGTGTCTTCGCCGCGCAGATCATGCCCCTGGTCGGCATAGTACAGACGGCGGCGGTGCGTGATGCCGTTCAGCGGAACGTAACCATCGTGGCTGGCATCCACCAGAACGGCGCCGATCCATTCCTCGCGGTTCAGCGTCATCTTCTTCGGCTTACGCGCGAGGCTTCCGTCTTTGTGGATTTCGCAGGCGTTACGGTCGTCGATCGTCAGTGCCGTGTGCGCCGCGGTGAAACGCAGCATGTCCTGCCATTCCGGATTGGTCGGGTGGGAGCCACAATTGACGATCACGCGCTCGCGCCCATAGCTCATCTCGAACGCCAGCGGCGCGGCGTGACTGGTCGTGTCGTGCGGCCATTTCGGCGCTTTGCCCGTGTCCATAATGATCAGGCCGCGGCCGCAGGCGAGGCGTTCGTAGCCCGTGTGCGGCAGGGAATTCAGTGTGCGGGCGCGGGAGACGGCCTGCACGAGGACTTGTTTGACCAGTTCCTCATTGCCTTCCTGCGCGCCGTTGAACAGCGCGAACTGGCGGTCGGCATGGCGGAAGAAGCGGAGCGCGGGAACGGCGCGGTCCAGCGCATGGACGATTTTCTCCGGGCACGGATAGCCGCCCTGACGAAGCGCGGCACGAATGTCGATCAGGATGACGATGGCTTCGAGAAGTTGCTGCGGCGAACGCGAAACATGACCGCCGTCGCTCAGGATCTGCCGCCCGATTTCCTTGTGCAGGAGCGTCAGCGCCTGTTCCAGCAACTGCTCCCGCCCTTCCATGGCAAGGCCCGCATAGGTCAGGCCATTGATGGCGTGGAGATAGGGAATGCCGCACAGATTGTTCGTGACCGTCTTCGCAAGCTGGCGCACCTGCCGCGCGAGCGAAACATAGAATTGTTCCTGAAAGGATTCGGATGCGCTCTCA
>QFNK01000200.1 GCA_003240795.1 Micavibrio aeruginosavorus
GGGGATCAGGGAGACGAACGTGCCGATGAAGACGAAATAGAACGTCACTGTTTCGGGGTTTTCCGTCTTGCCGAGCGCACGCAGGATTGTCTGGAGCGTCGCGTGCATGGTGGCGGCGGTCAGCGCGAGCGCGATACCGGCGGTGTTGACATCACCTGAAGGTTGCAGCATCACGAGCACGCCGGCAAATCCGACAAGAATGGCGCTCCAGCGATATTTCCCGACATGCTCTTTCAGGAAAAAGAACCCAAGTGCCGGAACAATAAGGGATGAGGTGAACAAGAACGCCGTCGCATCCGCCATCGGCATGATGGAGTACGCGCCGAAAGTCACCACAAGGCTGACCGTACCGATGACGGAGCGCGCGACCACGGCCTTTGGATTGCTCTTGATGGTCAGGATTTCGCGTTTGCCCATCACGTAAATAAGGAACAGCATCGGCATCATGGCGATCAGGTTCCGGTAAAAACCGACCTCGATTACATGATGATGCTCGGATAGCTTTTTGGCGAACACGTTCATCACGGCAAACATAAAGAAAGCGCCGATCGCACAGATCATCCCGAAAACCGGATTGTCCTTGTGCTTGTCCGCAATCGGAAGAGCGGTTTTTACGTCGTTTTTCTGTTCCATGGCAAAAGCCTTGTTACTCCATACGCATCGCCACAACAAGGCGTAAAAAAAACCGGGCTGATGCCCGGTTTTTGCAATGACTAGTTTTTCGCCTTGTCGACAAGGCGATTTTTACCGATCCACGGCATCATGCCGCGCAGGCGTTCACCGACTTCCTCGATACCGTGTTCCGCCTCAAGACGGCGGGTCGCTTTGAAGCTCGGCTGGCCGGCCTTGCATTCCAGCATCCAGTCACGGGTAAAGCGGCCGGATTGAATGTCCGCCAGAACGCGTTTCATTTCCGCCTTCGTTTCGTCCGTTACAATGCGCGGGCCTGTTTTGTAATCGCCGAACTCCGCCGTGTTGGAGATGGAGTACCGCATGTTGGCAAGGCCGCCTTCATAAATCAGATCGACGATCAGTTTTACCTCGTGCAGGCATTCGAAATAGGCCATCTCCGGCGCGTAGCCCGCTTCGGTCAACGTTTCATAACCGGCCTTGATAAGGGCAACAAGCCCGCCGCAGAGGACGGCCTGTTCGCCGAACAGATCGGTTTCGCATTCCTCGCGGAATGTCGTTTCAATGATGCCGGAACGTCCGCCGCCAACCGCGGAGGCGTAAGCAAGTCCAATGTCTTTTGCGGAGCCGGAAGCATCCTGATGAACGGCGATCAGGCATGGAACGCCGCCGCCCTTTACATACTCGCCGCGCACCGTGTGGCCGGGGCCCTTCGGCGCGACCATGAATACGTCGAGGTCCTTGCGCGGCTCGATCAGGTTGAAGTGGACGTTCAGCCCATGCGCGAACGCAATCGCGGCGCCCTGCTTCATATTGTCATGGAGGTGATCGTAATAGATATCGCGTTGCAATTCGTCCGGCGTCGCCATCATGATGACGTCCGCCCATTTCGCGGCATCCGCAGGCGTCATGGTTTCAAAGCCCGCGTCTTTCGCTTTTTTGTTCGTGGAGGAATCCGCACGAAGCGCGATACGCACGTTCTTGCATCCGGAATCGCGAAGGTTTTGCGCGTGGGCGTGACCCTGACTACCGTAACCGAAAACGACGACGTTCTTGTTTTTAATAAGATTGACATCACAGTCCGCGTCATAATAGACGCGCATCGATGTCTTGTTTTCCGGTTGTCCGATGCTTTGCGGTTTTTCCGCAAGGTTGCTGCGTGCCATAGAGTTATCCTTTCTAGTGTTCCAAATGAGATGATTTTAGATACATCCTATTACTTTTTTTCAAGGTGTTTTAGAAAAGTGGTATTCAAACGAATATTGGCCAGATCCTCTGCAATACCCTTAACTATAGTCTCATACCTATCACCATCTGTAGGCTGAATGACGTGGCTAATCACAAAAAAGCAGGTGGCGTGTATCAAAGTTAAATCTGTAAAAAATGCTAATAAAAGCGTAGCAAATCCAAAAAAGAAAAAACCAGTTGCTACATATTCAAAAAACTTTTTTGTGCCAAGATTAGGAAATTTGTATGTCTTCCGCTCATCAATAATTTTTTGTTTTTCGATGTCGATCATTTCTTCTGAAATTCTCATATATCTCTCTTATTTATAATATATAGAAGGACTCCAGAAAAACACCAAAGGCCGATAAAATCAACTTTTATCGGCCTTTTCGCATTAGTATGAAATATTATTATCTATTGCCCCATGGCGGTGTCGGCGCCTTCGGTCAGCTTGACAAAATCATCGACGCTGCCCTGAATAACGCCGTTTCGTTTCCCGACCAGTTTGCCGTTGACCGTAACCTGTTCGAGCAACGCAAGGTGTGATCCCTTCATTGCCGTCCATTCTTCGGAAAAGAGGCACGTTCCCGTTTTCTCGGCCGCCGCAAAGTCATCGTTTTCAACATAAGTCACATCGAGGCGGCGGTATTTGATACCAAGCATGCCTTCGTAATCCGCCTTAAACCCTTTTACTTCCTTAATGGTCTGCGGCGTGATCATGGCGGATACTGCGCTTTCGCATCCCTTGGCCATCTTTGCATCCGCTTGTTCCTGACTGATGCAGGCGGACAAAGTAAAAATAGATATTGCTGATATAACGGACAATGATTTTTTCATGAATGTTTCCCCCGGTAAAATTTAAATCGCTTTGCTTCCACGCGACATGGCCGCGACGCCCGTGCGGCTGAGGTCAATCATACCCAGACCGCGCATAAGGTCAATAAAGGCACCTACTTTCTCGCTTGCCCCCGTAATCTCGAACACATAGGAGTCCGGCGTCGTATCGACGACACGGGCGCGGAAGATGTCTGCGGTGCGAAGCGCTTCCAGCCTTTTTTCTCCCGTGCCGACAACTTTGATCAGCGCGAGCTCGCGCTCGACATGCGCGCCCTCCATGCTGAGGTCGGTCACGCGGTGCACGGGTACAAGGCGGTCCAGCTGGTTCTTGATCTGCTCGATCACGGATGGTGTGCCGCTGCATATAACCGTGATGCGCGAATGGTTGTTGTTGTGGTCCGTTTCGGCAACGGTCAGGCTTTCGATGTTATAGCCGCGTCCTGAAAACAGGCCGGTTACACGGGCGAGAACGCCCGGTTCGTTGTCGACAAGGATGGAAAGCGTATGGGTTTCGATCCGCGCATCCTTGGGGCCGGTACCGTAAACGCTCTGCGACTGTGCTGCTTTTCTCTTAACCATGTTGCTGATTTAAAGGCAAAAAGGCCTTTAAGTCCAGCGGCGAGCGGATTTTATTGACATATTTGTAGGCAATCCGCTAACACCACCCCATGATCAAGGCACTCGCTATCATCTCCGGCCCGCGCCAGCGCACGACCGAATACATGAACGGTATGCGCGACGGTTACTACGACCTCGTGTTCCTGATGGACGCAGCCACAAAGAAACCGTTCGCTTTTATGACGCTCCAGAATGAGCGGCGCATGCATGCTCTCACGCAAAAGCTTTCGCCTGTGTTCACCGTCGCCGCGAAAGATACGCTGAACGACCCAAAGGCGTTCGAAAGAGAAGATGCCTACGTTCAGAAAAATGAAGGCAGGCGTGCCCTTTATATGGTCTGCAAAACGGACCACCTTGGCCTTCTTGGTTTCGATCAAACGAAAATACACGTCTTCATGCCCGAAAAGCCTGGAGACGTTTATCGTTATTACAACGGAAAAGACGGCCCTGTGTTCAAAAAGGATGAGATGGCAACGCGCACATTGATGGCGGCCTATCGGGAAATCTCATCCAGCCCGGCGTCACGCCTCGCGGCACCGAGGTACAATCATTCTTAATTCGACGCGACGCTGGAAACCATGACAGGTTTGCGCAGTGGAAGAGGGTATGCCCCCTCAGCGCGTCCGTCATCCAGAATGCCGATTGTATAAAACTTGTCCTGCACATTGACGCTGCCCATTGCCTGA
>QFNK01000201.1 GCA_003240795.1 Micavibrio aeruginosavorus
ACCTTCTGGTATCAATTCGGCATGGTGCTGAAGGAAGGTCTGTACGATGCCGCCGAGCACCGCGATGATATTTTCAAAGTGTGCCGCTTCTTCTCCACCGACGCGCCGCGCAAGCTGACAAGCCTCGATGATTACATCGCCCGCATGAAGGACGGCCAGGACGAAATATATTATATCACCGGCGAAAACGCGGAGAGCCTGCAGAAGTCGCCGCAGATTGAAGGTTTCAAGGCCCGCGGTCTCGAAGTGCTGCTCTTCACCGACACGGTGGATAGCTTCTGGCTCCAGATGGCGGACGAATATAAGGGTAAGAAATTTACATCCGTCACCAAAGGCTCCGTCGATCTCGGGAAATTCGGAAAAAAAGACGCGCCCGAAACGGCGGAGGAAAAAACGGATGAGGCCGATATGACCGCGCTCCTCGCCGCGCTTTCCACCGCGCTGAAAAAAGAGGTGAAGCAGGTGCGCCTGTCAAACCGCCTGACGGACTCCCCGGTCTGTCTGATCGCGGATGAAAGCGGCGTCGACATGCACATGGAACGCGTGCTGAAAATTCAGCAGAAATATGAGCCCGTCGCCAACAAGAAAATTCTGGAGATCAACGCCGACCATGCGCTTATCAGGAAAATGGCGGACATGGCCAAGGGAGATGCCGAAAGCGAAGACATAAAAGACGCAGCCCGCCTTCTCTACGATCAGGCCTGCATCATCCAGGGCGAACCGGTGGAAGACCCCTCTTCCTTCGTACGCCGCATGGCGGACTTCATGCAGCGAGGGCTGGCGGCTTAAAACATTCCCTGATGATGCCGCGCGGTCATTTCTTCGATTTCATCGTCGGAGAATTCGAACGACTGCGCCAGCTCCTCGATCATCACCTCGCGGATCATCGCGGTGAGGTCTTCGCCTGTCTCGCACCACAGATCGAGGATCGGGCGGCGGTAAAGGATGATGACATCGTCGTCGTTGGCGACCTTGCGCTGAACGCCGGGTGAAATCTCCTTGCCGCTGCGGTAAAGGGCCAGAAGCTCGTACGGATCATCCAGATCCATTTCCATGCGCACGGCATCGTCCGGAAACTCTTCGACCTGCACGACCAGCGTCTCGCATTTCTCGAGTATCTCTTCCGGTAAAGACTCCATCAACGCATTGGCCATCGTTTCGATGTCGTCGGCGCTTGGCGCTGACGAGACGTTCATGATGATGCGGTTTTGATCCATGACATTTTCCCCTGCACTTTATCCGTACACTTTTCTAAAAGGCCGCTAGCCGGTGTTTTATGATTCTGCCTAAAACTACGCCTAAAAAGCGTATCTGCCAACGACCTTGTATGGAAAGTAAAGCCCTGTCCCCAATTCACGCGCACCTTGTGCGCACCGTGAAAAAATGAGATTCTACGAAAAGGGAGAGGATATTCGGGGATGGCATATGATTTTTCACAGGTGAAACTGCTGGTCGTGGACGATGTCCAGCCGATGCTCGCCCTCACCGTCAACATCCTCAAACGCTTTGGCTTTCAGGACGTCGACGGCGCAAAAAATGTCGAGGAGGCATCGAAACTATTCCTCAAACACAATCACGACCTCGTCCTGACCGACTGGTTTATGGAGCCGTATGACGGGCTGGAACTCGTCGAACGCATCCGCAAAGCGGACACCGCCGACAAATTCGTGCCAATCATCCTGATGACCGGCTACGCCGACCGCCTGCGCGTGGAGATGGCGCGCGATTCCGGCGTGACCGAATTCCTGATCAAGCCGTTTACGGTCAAAGACCTCTATGCGCGCATTGTTCAGGTCATCGAAAAACCCCGCCCCTATATTCAGAGCGAGCAGTTTTTCGGCCCCGACCGCCGCCGCAGGAAAATCGATGAATACAAAGGCGATGACAGACGCACGCGCGACACGGAAGACCAATGACGAAGAAAAGCACGAAAATCACCCCGCCCAACCGCCTGAAACAAAAAGTCGGCAGCGGCGGCCTTCCCGAATATCTCCTGAAAACCACGCAGGAATATGTGGACAGCGCACCGATAGACTACACGCCGCAGGCGCGCCGCGATGTGGATCAATTCGGCTTTCTGAGCGACAGGGTCAAGGCAGGCTCCCTCGACGCGATTACCGCGCATCCGAAAATGCTGACGATCGTCATGCAGCTCAAGGCCAATGGCGGCATGTTCGGCTATCCGCTTGTGTCTGAAACCTCCGCCGTCCTGCTCCGCTTTCTGGACAAGACAAAAACCATGGATGAAGATTTTTTTGAAATCATCGATACTTATATCCATGTCCTCAATATCATCATTAACAAAAAGTTAAGGGGACTGAACACCAGCGAAGGACTGGCCCTGGCCGAGGAGCTGAGCAACGCCTGCGCCCGCTACGAAAAACGCCACGGAAAATAGCGGCCTTAAAATAAATATGCCGTTTTCCGCCAAAATCATGTTATGATTGATTCCATGGATATGATGCCCGCAGCACTGGCCGCACAACAGGCCATTACACAGCAGAACGTAGCCCTGTCGATGATCAAGAAATCGGCGGAGATGCAGCAGCAGATCGCGGACGTTATCCTCGAAGGCGCACAGTCCGTATCCGCGTCATCCCGCGGCGGCATCGTCAACATCGCCGCCTAAATATCTTTTCATTTCGGTTTACAAAGCCTGCGTCTGCGGGAAGCTTTTCAGCGCTGTCTCGATCTCGTCGCTGAACGGGAAAGAATCCTGCGCCCCGTTCTTGGTGCACGCAAGGCTGCCCGCCACCGACGCACGGCGCAGCGCGGATGCGATATCCTGCTTCGCATAGAGCGAGGCCGCCAGCGTTCCGCAGAAACAATCTCCCGCTCCCGTCGTATCGACAACGTTTTCCAGCGCCATCGCGGGAACGTAAAACCCGCCGCCTTCTTTTAGAAGCACGGCCGCCCCCTTTGCGCCCAGCGTCACGATACAGTTGGTGCCGCCCTTAAGCGCAATCGCGCGGGCCGTCTCCAGCGGATTTCCGCCGCGCGCCGCGCCGATCGCCTCCGCCAGCACTTCCGCCTCGCCCTCGTTCACAACGACGTAATCAATGTCCTGCAAAGCCGCGACGGGAATGGCCGCCGCCGGCGCGAGGTTCAAGATAACGCGCGCGCCCTGCTTCTTCGCACGGTGTGCCAGCTCCAGCGTCTCGGCAACCGGCACCTCCATCTGCATCAGGACAATGGCATTCGCATTCAATATTTCGTTCGGCACCTGTTCGGATTTCACCTCGGCATTCGCACCCGATGCGACGATAATCTGGTTCTCCCCGCTCTTGTCCGTCATCACGAACGCCATGCCGGTCGGCAGGTCGTCGGAAATGCCCGCGCCCGATGTCATCACCTCGTTCCGGCGCAGGTTGCCAAGGATTTTCTGCCCCGCCGCATCATCGCCGATCTTGCCGACGATGGCCGTTTTCGCCCCGCTCCGTGCACAGGCCAGCGCCTGGTTCGCGCCCTTGCCGCCCGGCGACATCTCGTACGCCGGCGACAAGACCGTCTCACCCGCCTTGGGGAAAGCCTGCAGGCGCATATGAACATCCATATTGATGGAGCCGAAAACCACGATCATGACAAAGCCGTCCTTATTTGTAGAGTTTTGCAGATTAACGCTATCAGGATGCAAAAACCCGCGATATAAAGCAAACAGGATTTATACGAAAAACCACGGCCGGACAAGATCATGGACTACAACGCGCATTTCACGAAAAAGGTCGAGGACCTGAAAAATGAAGGACGTTACCGTGTTTTTGCCCCGCTGGAACGTATCCGCGGCGACTTCCCGCGCGCGACCTACACGGCGCCGGACGGATCGCAAAAAACCGTTACCATCTGGTGCTCCAACGATTATCTTGGCATGGGGCAAAACCCCGTTGTTCTTTCCGCGATGGCGGACGCTCTCGAAAAATACGGCGCGGGCGCAGGCGGAACGCGAAACATCTCCGGTACGCACAGGCTGCATTTGGATCTGG
>QFNK01000202.1 GCA_003240795.1 Micavibrio aeruginosavorus
TGCGCCCAGGGCGTGTTGTTTTCGACAAACATCTCAAGGAAACCGGCTGCGGAACATGCGCCGCCGTAACGCCCGAGGTTGCCGAGGTTTTTCAGGTCGGAGACGCTGCCTTTCATCTCATCGCGGAAGGCTTCGTCCAGCGGCATACGCCAGAGTTTCTCGCCCGTACGCTGGCTGGCGCTCTCCAGTTTTTTCCAGAGGGCATCGTCGTTGACGAATGCGCCGGCATATTCAAGGCCGAGGGCAACCATGATCGCGCCTGTCAATGTGGCGAGGTCGATGATCATGGACGGCTTGTATGTCTGCTGTACGTATGTGAGGGAGTCGGCGAGTACGAGGCGGCCTTCTGCGTCCGTGTTCAGGACTTCGATCGTTTTGCCGGACAGGGACGTGATGATGTCGCCCGGCCTGTAGGCGCGGTCGGACGGCATGTTTTCGGCCAGGCCGACGATGCCGATCACGTCCACTTTCGCCTTGGAAACGGCGAGGGCGCGGATCAGTCCGGCGACAGCGGCGGAACCGCCCATATCCATTTTCATTTCTTCCATGCCGGCAGCGGGCTTGATGGAAATGCCGCCCGTGTCGAATGTGACGCCTTTGCCGACGAACGCCAGAGGGCCAGCGCCTTTCTTCGTTTTCTTGGACGTACCTTTTCCGGAATCCGTACCGTTGCCGGACAGGCCGTTCCAGCGCATGATGACGACGCGCGGCGGACGGGCGGAGCCCATGCCGACGGCGAGATGCGCGCCGAAGCCGAGCTTCTGCATCTTCTTTTCATCCATGATTTCGATCTGAACGCCGAGCGGTTTCAGTTCCTTTTGCAGGATGGCAGCATAGCTTTCGGGGTAGAGGATGTTCGGGACTTCGTTGACCAGATCACGGGCGAACGACACGCCGCCGGCAATGGCTTCGTAGTGGGCAGAGGCCTTGTTTGCGGCGGCCGCGTTTGCGCTGACGATAGAGATTTCCTTTAGGCCGCCTTCATCCTTCTTTTTCCCGTCCCCGGATTTTTTAGGCTGTTTGTATTTATCGAAGCTGTAATCGCGAAGGCGCAGGCCGGACGCGAAAGCGGCAAGGGCGCGCGCCGCATCGCCTTCCTTAAATCCGTTTTCGTGGTCAAACAACACCGCGGCATGGGAGGATGAGACCGTTTTCAGGGCGCCGTAAACCTTGCCGCCCGCGTTTTCCAGAGTCAGTTCATCCAGCTTGTCCGCATCGCCGAGGCCGACAACGATCACCTGTTTGTATCCCGCACCTTTCGGCAGGATGACGGAGACGAGGTCGCCGTGCCTGCCCTTAAAATTCTCGCGTATCTCGAGGGCGGCGCTGATCAGGCCGCCGCTTTTCTTGTCGAGGTCCTTTGCCGAGGGAAGAAGCGTGCTTTTCGACGTGGCGAAAACAACGGCGGTGTCGGCTTTCGCAGGGGAGGATTTCGTGAAGGTGACAGAGACTGGCTTGCTCATAACAATATCTTTTCAAGTTGGCGGTGAAGCTTTGTCCGGGTGGACGGGAGGCGAATATATGTTTATGTAAGTATCATAAATGCTTGCTTCTGCGCAATGTGCGGCCTGTGCCGCCAAACGGCAGCGGCAGGGCCAAGTATTCCTCAATGAGCCGTTTGATGGTTTTCGACCGCTATCTTTTAAAAAACCTGTTTCTTGCGATGATGTTTACGGCGCTGTCGCTGGCGGCCGTTATCATGCTGACGCAATCGCTGCGCTTTCTGGAGCTGATCATCAATTCCGGCGCGTCGAGCGTTTCTTTCTTCGTCCTGACCATTCTGGCCTTGCCGCGGTTTTTTGAGGTGATCCTTCCGATCGCGCTGATGATCGGCACCGTCTTTATTTACAACCGCATGAGTGCGGACAGTGAGATCGTTGTCATGAAGTCGGCGGGGTATTCACCGCTGCGCCTGTCGCGTCCGGCTTTGACGCTGGCGGCCATGGTGACGCTTGCGGTGTTCCTCATCACCGCGTGGATCGCGCCTTTGTCGCTGGCGAAGATGCAGTCGATGCGGGTCGAGATCAAGGCGCAGTTTTCCAGCATGCTTATCCGCGAAGGGGTGTTCAACACTTTGGGCAAGGACCTTACGGTGTATGTTCATACGCGCGGCGCGAATGGCGATATGGAAGGCCTTTTGATCCACGACACGCGCGAGGATCCGGAGAGCCCAGTCACCGTCCTAGCCAAGCGCGGCGTGATCGTCAGCGACCGGACGAAGCAGCAGGTCATCGTTTATGAAGGTTCCCGCCAGCAGGTCAATCCGGAGACGGGTGTTCTGGACAGGCTGGATTTCGAGCGTTACTCCCTCGACCTTCCGGAATCGGAGCCTGTGCGCCAGCGCTGGCGCGAGCCGGACGAGCGCACCCTGCCGGAGCTTTTGAACCCGGACGCTGAAGTTCTGACCAGCGAAAAAGCCACGCGGGAGTTCAGGATCGAGGCGCACCGCCGTTTTGTCAGCCCGTTTCTGGCCGTCACATATACCGTCCTTGCGCTTTGCTGCCTTCTGCTGGGGCCCGTTGACAGGCGCGGCCTGTCCATCCGTATCGTCGCGGCAAGTGCGGCCATCATTACACTGCAGGGGCTTTATCTGGTGTGTTACAACCTCGCGAAGGACAATGCCGCGGGGCTTATGCTGATGTATCTGATCGTCTTTGCGCCGCTGGGGATCGGGTATTACCTTCTTATGCCGCAGTCGGACGGTTTCAGACGCGCCTTCAAGCGCATGGTGGCGAGGGTCCTATGAAATATTTCCTTCCCGCAACGCTAAGCGCTTATCTTGCGCGGACTTATCTGGTTGCGTTCCTGCAGTTGCTGGGCGTGCTGCTTTCGATTGTGTATTTGTTCGATACGGTCGAGATATTGCGCCGCGCGGCCAAGTTCGAAAACGTCTCGCTTCTCCTTGTGCTGGAGATGGGGCTTTTGAAACTGCCGGAGGTGGGGCAGATCATCCTGCCGTTCGCCATTCTGTTCAGCGCGCTTTACACGTTCTGGTTTCTTGCCCGCAGGCACGAGCTGGTGATCCTTCGCGCCGCGGGGCTTTCCGTGTGGCAATTCCTTGCGCCCATTATCGGTGTCGCGATGATGATCGGCGTGTTCCACATGACGGTTATCAACCCGATCAGCGCGATGCTTATTTCGCGGTATCAGGCGATGGAAGCCAACTACCTCGAGGAAAAGGAAAGCACGGTCGCGGTCGGTGAGCAGGGTCTATGGCTGCGCCAGCGTACCGCAGAGGGCGGCGTAATCCTTCACGCCAGCAAGGTGCAGATGCCGGAATGGAAGCTTTCGGGCGTGACGGTTTTCTACTTTTCCAAAGAGGGGGATTTCCTGAGACGTCTGGATGCGGGGACGGCCGTAATCGAAAACGCGTCGTGGGTCTTCAACAACGCGATCGTGAACAGCAAGGGGCGTGCGCCGGAGAGGATCGCGCGCGAAAGCCTGCCCACGAATCTGACCGTCAACGAGATCGAGGAAAGCTTTTCCACCCCGGAGCAGACGCCGTTCTGGGTTTTGCCTTCTTATATTAGAACCATGGAGGCTACGGGGTTTGATTCGCGCAAATTGCGGATCCATTTCCAGAGCCTTCTGGCGCAGCCGCTCCTCTTTGCCGCGATGGTGATTCTGGCGGCTACGGTCTCCCTGAGGATGGCACGTTTTCAGGCGACGGCACTAATGATCGGTTCGGGCGTTGTTATCGGGTTCCTGGTGTTTTTCGCGTCGAGTTTCCTGAAGGCGCTGGGGGCCTCTGACCAGATTCCGGTGCTGGTGGCGGCTTGGTTCCCGCCAGTTATCGCTTTATTTTTGGGCATGAGTGTCATTCTTACAACAGAAGATGGATGATTTTTGCCATCTTAAGAATTTCGGTTGAAAGCGGGATTGACACGTGTATGTTTCGAATACTTGCGCGTATTGCGTTAGCTGGTTATTTTTCAGAATACTATTTTGA
>QFNK01000203.1 GCA_003240795.1 Micavibrio aeruginosavorus
ACGTAATGCGGGTCGGCCATATATTGATCGCGGTCGGCAAAGGCCAGACGGCTGGCCTCCGCAATGACGTGCCATGTGCGCGGATCGTCCGGCCTTTGCGCGGCCATGTTGAAATTTTCAAGAATGCCGAGCGCCGAGAGAAGCGCGAGACCGCCGGACGACGGTTCCCCCACCGTGCAGATCAGATGCGCGCGGTAGGTGGAGCAGACGCTCTTGCGCTCGATCGCCTTGTATCCGGACAAGTCCTCGATAGACAGCAGGCCCGGATTGCCCGGGGCTTCGCGCACCGTTTTGACGATGTCCTCGGCGATGCCGCCTTTGTAAAACGCATCCGCGCCTTCCGTTGCGATACGGCGCAGCGTTTGGGCGTAGGACGGGTTCGACAGGCGCTGTCCTTCCTTAATCGGCGTGAAAGCGTCCGGGTAGAAATACAGCTTGGCTGGAACGAAGGATGTCAGGCGCTCGTAATCATTGTCCACCATCGCGGCCAGACGGGGCGTCACGGTGAAACCCGTTTCGGCAATCGTGATGGCGGGCGAAAACAGATCGCGCCACGGCTTCACCCCGAAACGCTTGTGCAGCATCTCCAGCAAACGCACGGTCCCCGGAACGCCGACCGACCGGCCACCGATAGCGGCGTCATAGAAATCCATCGGCTTGCCGTCTTTTCCGGTGAACAGATATTGTCCCGCCGTGGACGGCGCGGTCTCGCGCCCGTCGAACGTGTGCACCTGCCCCGTTTTCGCATCATAATAAAGCGCGAATCCCCCGCCGCCGATTCCCGATGATTGCGGCTCCACCAGACCCAGAACAAGCTGTACCGCCACTGCCGCGTCCGCCGCGCTGCCGCCGCCGCGCAGGATTTCCGCCCCTACCTGCGTGGCCAGCGGATGCGCCGTGACCGCCATATAACGCGTGCCGGTCGCCGTACTGCCGCGCTGGACGGGGGTTGCAATCTCCGGATTGGCGGGCGCGTTTTGCGCCATAACGGGCTGTAACAAAAGGATAAAAGCGGAAAAAGCCAGCAGGACGCCGCCAAAGGTTCTGGCGGGCATGGATGCCTTTTTGCTAAGATATAGAGGCTCTTGTTGCATGAAATCCTTATTCAGGCTTGCTTTTCGAACGGCAAGACGTTAAGAAACAGCCTGCCTTGAAGATTTGATGATCTTACTCGGCCATATTTTAAAGGGAAAGAGGTGATTTAGTTTGGTTACGGTATCCGTCCGCGATAACAATGTGGAACAGGCCCTGCGCGTTCTGAAAAAGAAGCTGCAGCGTGAAGGTATCTTCCGTGAAATGAAGATGCGCCGCGATTTCGAAAAACCCTCTGAAAAGAAAAAACGCGAAAAGGCTGAAGCCGTCCGCCGTTGGCGCAAAGTTGAGCGCAAGCGCAAGGACCGCGATTAATCCTTTCGGATTTTTCCTTTAAATATACTGAAGCCGCCCCTCGCCGGGCGGTTTTGCTTTTCAGGGCTGGAGGCGGCTGATCAACTGGCCGATCGGGTCGGGCCGCGGTTTTACCTCTTTGAGCGCAACCATCTCACCGTCATTTCCAAGCGATGTGGCTTTGAGGAATTTATATCCCGTCTGCGCCGGCAGGCGAAGCTCGTCATTCAGGTTGTCGAGGATCATATCGCCCTTGTCCGTGCGCACGGCAAGCACGGCGTGCCCCTGATCATTCAAGTCGCGGACGATAACGATCATCATCGCCGCCAGCGGCACACCTTTAAGGGCCAGCTCCTTCTTTTTGGTCAGAACATAATCCTCGCAGTCTCCCCGCACGATCCCGTCCTTGCCCATTTCAGGGATCGTCCAGAATTCTTCCTGTCCGTATTGGTCTTTGTCGCTTATCGGCTGAATTCTCGCGTTGATGCTTTTGTTGATTCTGTTAAGCGACCATTCCGTTTTCTCGTCGAGAATGATCTGTTGCGGCTCTTCGCCATTGCGTAGGCATTCCGAGGGGATGCGTTTGCAATAATCCGCATATCCCGCGATCAGGTTTG
Organism: Micavibrio aeruginosavorus; assembly: GCA_003240795.1. GTDB lineage: Bacteria > Pseudomonadota > Alphaproteobacteria > Micavibrionales > Micavibrionaceae > Micavibrio_A > Micavibrio_A aeruginosavorus_B. Next base: position 2,004 of record QFNK01000203.1, read on the forward strand.
TCTTATCCGAAAATACCAGATGAATTTGCTCCATCTCTTCAATCGCAGGCCGAGGTGTCGGCACGGGAACAACCATTTCGGGAAGCGGAGCTTTCAAAACACGCTTTCCTTTGCCCGCAAGATCTGGACGCGGCATCGGTGTAGGCGCCGATGTTACCGACGCATCATTGTGATCATTTGCTTTGATCGAAATCTCAAGATCGGTTCCACTGATTGCCGCCGCTATTGTTCCGGCGGCGGCAAAGCTTGTGAAGACGCTTCTCAGGCGCATTAAATTCCCCCTTATTCTACTCTTATATGAGGGGATAATGCTTAATTATGGCTAAATAGGCAAAATAAAATTAGCGAATACTGTTTAAAAGCCATTGTTTTGTTGCGCCATCGAGCAGAGGGCCGAGCAATTCCGCGGCTTTCCTGTTGTAGGCCGCAAGCCAGGCCTGCTCCGCCGGATCGAGCATTTCCGCGATGATTAACGCCGCATCATAGGGCGCAAAAGTCAGCGTTTCGAAGGACAGCATCTGTTTGCCCGTCACCGCGCACACGCCGTCTTCCTGCACCAGAATCAGGTTTTCGGTGCGGATGCCGTAGGCGCCCTCCTCGTAATATCCCGGCTCGTTGGAAATAATCATGCCGGGCTCCAGCGCGTCATGACCACGCGGGGAAATGCTCGCCGCCTCTTCATGCACCGACAGGTAACAACCGACGCCATGTCCCGTGCCGTGTGCGAAATCCAAACCTTCACGCCAGAGCGGCGCACGGGCGAGCGCATCCAGCTGTGCGCCTGTCGTGCCCGCCGGAAAACGGGCGGATGCCAGCGCGATGTGACCTTTCAGGACGAGGGTGAAACGCTCTTTCATCTCCTTCGTCGGTGTGCCGATGGCGACCGTGCGCGTGATGTCCGTCGTGCCGTCCGCATATTGTGCGCCGCTGTCGACCAGCAAAAGGCTGCCCGGCATGATGCGGGCGTTGGTTTCGCGTGTCGCGCGGTAATGGACGATCGCCCCGTTCGGGCCGTAGCCCGCGATGGTGTCGAAACTTGAATCGCGGTATTCGGGCGCTTCGCGGCGGAAGGATTCCAGCTTTGCCTCGACATCCAGTTCGGTGAGCGTGCCGCTTGCACCCGCTTCCGAGAGCCATTTCAGGAATTTCGTCACAGCCGCCCCGTCGCGGATGTGCGCTGCCCGCATCGCCGCCTTTTCCGCGTCATTTTTGCGCGCCTTCAGGGCGATGACAGGATCTTTCGCGTCGATCACCTCGATCCCTTCCGCCTTCAAAAGATCGAAAAACCATGCCGAAGTGCGGCGGCCATCGACCAGAATTTTCGCACCTTTGAACTTCGCAATCTCCCGCTCCAGCGTTTCCGGCGGCAGGATGGAGGCGCGGTTGCCGAATGTCCCTCGCACATCATCCGGCACACGCGTTCCAGCGATGAACCAGCCCAGCGTGCCGTCGTTTTTCAGGATGGCGTTAGACAGCGCGACCGGAATATGCGGAATGTCATTCGCCCGCACGTTCAAAAGCCATGCGATGGAATCGGGCAGCGTGATGATCGCGGCTTCCGCGCCCTGCTTTGCCAATTCCTGCGCGGCGGCATCGAGTTTTTCGGCAACGCTTTGTCCTGCCCACTTTGCGGGAAAGCTTTCCACCATGCTGGCCGGAGCCTCCGGCCTGTCCGCCCAGATCGCGTCGAGCGGATTGCCTGCCAGCGCGCGCAGGCTCAATCCCTTTTCCGCAAGGCGTTTGATTTCCTGCGGCGTGTGCAGGCGCGGATCGTATCCGATGACCGCCCCGTCCGGCATTTTTCCGGCCACCCAGTCGGCGATCGTTGTTTTCGTGCTGTCGCCCGTTTCGAAAAGCGCGGGATCGATTTGTTGTTTCAGTTGAATCGTATAGCGGCC
>QFNK01000204.1 GCA_003240795.1 Micavibrio aeruginosavorus
GTATGAGGAATTGCGCGCCGACCTTGCATTGCCCCTGACGAACAAGGCGGTCGCAGGACAATATCCGCCCGGCTCGACCTTCAAGATGGTCACCGCACTGGCCGCGTTGGAGGCCGGAGTAGCCACAGAGCATACGGGCGTTTTCTGCCCCGGACATTACGATTTCGGAAACGCGCGTTTCCACTGCTGGAAAAAAGGCGGACACGGTACCGTGAATGTCGTCAGTGCGCTTGCTGAATCCTGCGACGTTTATTTCTACAAACTTTCGACCGAGCTGGGCATCAAGCGTATCGCGGCCATGGCGAAGCGGCTTGGGCTCGGTGAAAAGTTCGAGATGGAATTGCAGGAAGAGCGTGCAGGCCTTGTCCCGGACGAGGCATGGAAGAAAAAGAGATACGGCGAAGGCTGGCATCAGGGGGAGACCGTCATCGCCAGTATCGGGCAGGGCTATATGCTTGCAACGCCGCTGCAGCTGGCCGTCATGACCGCGCGCATCGCGAGCGGCAAGGCAGTGAAGCCCTGGCTTGGCGGTTATGTCGGCGGTAATCCGTTGCCCCATGCGGAGTGGGAAGACCTGAACCTCAACCCCGCGCATGTTGCGATTGTCAAACGCGGCATGTCCGATGTCTGTAACAACCAACGCGGAACGGGATACGGCGCGCGTATCAAGGAGCCAGGCATGGAGATGGCCGGTAAATCCGGAACCGCGCAGGTCAAGCGCATCACGAAGCAGGAACGCGCGGCGGGTGTGAAAAACGAAGACCTTCCATGGCATTTCCGCCACCACGCATTGTTCGTCGGCTATGCACCGCTGACCAATCCGCGCTACGCATGTTCCGTTGTCGTTGAACACGGGGTTGGCGGCTCCAAGGCGGCGGCACCGATCGTGCGCGATCTGTTGTTGATGGCGCAGCAACGCGACCCCGCGTCAAAGCCGATGGTGGCATCGCAACAGATCATCCTCGAGGAGGGCAAACATTTTGGCTAGTCCTTTGCAAATGTCCGGTGACGGATCGATCCTCCAGCGTTTGAAATACGTGAACTGGGGCTTGCTTTTTCTCATCACCCTGTTTTCCAGCATCGGCTTTACGGCGCTCTATTCCGCCGCCGGCGGAAGCTTCGAGCCGTGGGCGGAAAAACAGATGGTGCGTTACGCCGTGTTCGCCGTCGGCGCCGTTATCATCTCGCTGATCGATATCCGCATCTGGTACAAACTTGCCTATCCGATATACGGCGTGTGCCTTGTCCTTTTGCTGATAGTCGAGGTCATGGGGCATATCGGCATGGGTGCGCAGCGATGGATCAATCTGGGCTTTATCCAGGTGCAGCCGTCCGAGCTCACGAAGATTGCCGTTGTGCTGGCGTTATCGCGCTATTTTCACAGCGCGACGTCGGAAGACATGAAGAACTGGCGGTTTCTGCTTGTCGGCGCGATGTTTCTTGTCGGGCCGTTCATTCTCGTCGCAACGCAGCCTGACCTCGGCACGTCCGGCGTTATCGTGATGGCGGGGGTTGCGATGTTCTGGCTTGCCGGCGCGCCGGTGTGGATCTTTGCCGCCGGTTTTGCCGCTTTCGTGGCCGTGGTCCCTGCGGGCTATGCCCTGCTGCATAATTACAAAAAAAAACGTGTGGAGATATTCCTTGATCCTGAAAGCGATCCGCTCGGTGCGGGATACCACATCACGCAGTCGAAAATCGCGCTCGGCTCCGGCGGATGGGAGGGGAAGGGCTTCCTGAAAGGCACGCAGAGCCACCTGAACTTCCTGCCGGAAAAGCAGACGGACTTTATCTACACGCTCTGGGTGGAGGAGTGGGGGTTGATCGGCGGTATCTTCGTGCTGCTTCTGGTCGGTGCCATCGTGGCCTACAGCGCATGGATATCATCCCGTTGCCGTCATGGTTTTGGCCGCATGATGGCATTCGGCCTCGGCATCAATTTCTTTATCTATGCCTTTATCAATATTGCGATGGTCATGGGACTGATCCCAGTGGTGGGCGTGCCGCTAGTGCTTGTGTCTTATGGCGGCACCGCCATGATGGCCGTGATGATCGGCTTCGGCCTGATGATGTGCTGCAACGTCTATAAGGACGCAAAGCTTCCCAGAATGTAGAAAAGGCCCCGCAAGGGGGCCTTTGAAATCCTGATTTTTTTTATCCTAAGCGGCTTCTTTGAATTCTATGCCTTTGTCTTTCAAAAGGTCCTGCAGCTCGCCGCTGATATACATTTCCTTGACGATGTCGCATCCGCCGACAAATTCGCCCTTCACGTAAAGCTGCGGAATGGTCGGCCATTGCGTGAAGTCCTTGATGCCCTGACGGATATCATCGTCTTCCAGCACGTTGACGTCCTTGAAGGCAACGCCGAGCTGGGAGAGCACCTGAACAACCGCCGCGGAAAAACCGCATTGCGGGAATGTCGCCGTACCCTTCATGTAAAGAACGACGTCGTTGCTTTGAATATCTTGTCTGATGCGGTCGAAAGTGATGTTTTCCATTATACTCCCCTTTATCTATTCTTTGTTGTTCGGCACGGATGTGTGGATGGCAAGGGCGTGTAATTCTCCGCCCATTTTTCCCTGAAGCGCCTTGTAAACCATCTGGTGCTGCGCCACGCGCGGCATGCCGCGGAAAATTTCCGCCGTGATATGGGCGGCATAATGCTCGCCGTCGCCGCGTAGATCGTCAATACGGACGGTGCAGCCGGGAATACCCGCCTGAATCATGTCTGCAATTGTCTGCGCATCCATTGCCATGAAAAAAACTCCGTCTGCTGCCTTTTGAAAACACAGCCTTTTCCAAATTAGGACAAAGGGCAGTCTCTTTCAAGACCGCCCTTCAGGAAAAGCTAATTTGTCATTTTGTAACAAGCTTTTGCGAATTGGTGTAATTTTCGCAAAATATCGGCCATCTATTCGGCCGTAATCTGAAGCCGCGCTTCTTCCATCAGTTTTTCGATCTGGCTGTCCAGGTCGCTTTCCGAAAGGTCTATGCCCTTGTCGGCCAATACGGGGCGCACGGCGCGTTTCATGTCCTCAAAGCCCGGCTCGTCCAGGTTGGCGGATACGACCGAGGCCGCAAAACTCTTGGCGTCATCGGCGTTCATTCCGGCTTTTTCGGCAATCCATAGGCCGAACAGCTTGGCCGTACGGGCTTCGATACGAAACATAACCTCCTGATCCAGCGCGTATTTTGTCTCAAACGCCTTCTGGCGGTCTTCCATTCCGGTCATAATCCATCCTTTCGGGTGTAAATCGGTTTAAAGGTTAAAAACTAGTATCATTTGAACTATTTCAAATCCATTGTTATATGGAGGAAATTTTTTGATCCAAGGAACGACAATGGCAAGTTTATTCAGCCCCCGCCGCAAAGTCCTCTATGAAGGAAAAGCGAAAATCATCTATGAAGGAACGGAGCCGGGAACCCTGATCCAGTATTTCAAGGATGATGCAACGGCCGGGAACGGCGCGAAAAAGGCCGTAATTTCCGGCAAGGGTGTTCTGAACAACCGCATCTCCGCCCACATCATGACGAAGCTGGAAGGAATCGGCGTTCCGACGCACTTCCTGCGCTCCCTCAACATGCGCGAACAGCTGGTGCGTCAGGTGGAGGTTATTCCTCTGGAGGTCGTTGTCCGCAATATCGCGGCAGGCTCGATGTGCCAGCGCCTCGGCCTGAAGGAAGGGACGATCCTGCCGAACCCGATCGTCGAATTCTATTTCAAGAAGGACGAGCTGAACGACCCGATGGTTTCCGAAAACCACATTTTTACCTTCGGCTGGGCCGACCCGTTCGAGATCGACGAAATTCTGGCACAGGCATACCGCGTCAACGATTACCTGAACGGCCTGTTCGCCGGTATCGGGTTGAAGCTGGTCGATTTCAAACTGGAATTCGGCC
>QFNK01000205.1 GCA_003240795.1 Micavibrio aeruginosavorus
CTGCAGGTCGAATTGCTGCACCAGGTCGGCTGGGTTCGCGGCCTTCCGGGGATGATGAACAGCGATATTTATACGCGCGGGCTGATTGTTTACGGGCTCTTCATCGGGGTTTTCCTGCTGCTGGCTCGCCTGTCCTATGGGACGGACAAAAACGTCCATCTGGCCGCCTCGATCAGTTTCCTGCTTCTCTCCTTTTGCATATCCGGCGCGATTATGGTTTTGTAAGCTCATGAAAAAGATCAAGACCGCCAGAGGCCGCAAAATTTCTTCCATCAAGTGGTTGGAACGGCAATTAACCGATCCTTACGTCGTCAAGGCGAAGAAGGAAGGCTACCGGTCACGCGCGGCCTATAAGATTCTGGAGATCGACGAAAAGGTTCATGTCCTTAAAAAAGGACAGACCATAGTCGATCTTGGCGCCGCGCCGGGCGGATGGTGTCAGGTCGCGGTTCAAAAAGGATGCAAGCATGTCGTGGCGATCGACCTTCTGGAGATGGAGCCTATCGAAGGCGTGACCTTTTTCCAGATGGACTTCATGACCGACGAAGCACCGGAAACACTGATCACTGCCTTGAACGGTGAACGCCCTGATGTCGTCCTCTCCGACATGGCGCACAACACGATCGGCCACCCGCAAACGGACCATTTGAAAATCGTCGCGCTGGTGGAGGCCGCTTACGAATTCGCCGTCGAGGTTCTGGCGCAAAACGGATCATTCATCGCAAAGGTCTTTCAGGGCGGCACGGAAGGCGAACTCCTCGCCCGCATGAAACGCGACTTCAAATCCGTCAAACACATCAAACCGCCATCCTCCCGCAAGGAATCGCCGGAAACTTTCGTGGTCGCAACAGGGTTCAGGAAGCAATAAAAATAGGGCCGAAAGGCCCTATTAAGTATTTATATTGAAGTGTTTTTCAATGTCTTACAAAGCGCAGAATCTGTGGAGAAACAGACCCTTGATATAGATCTTTTTTACCTACAAAAGCAATAATTTGATCTTTTTCAACAGCTCTGTATTCTATCGCGATTTCTCCAGCCTCGACTTCGAAATGCTTGTGCAAGAAGGCGATGCCCATTTTGCTTTGATAATTATTTTTAAGTATCACGTCACGCAATTCTTCTAATACTGTCTCATCTTGAACATTTAATTTGAGTAGATCATCCATGTCTTCTAAAGTTGTGTAACTCACATCTTGTAATCTTACCATGGGGAACGATACGATATTCTCATCAAGTTTTTTTTGGAAGAAAGAAGGAGAAGGGGTTCTACCATAACCCACATGTAATTGGGTGTGCTTCCAATCTTTGTAACTACAATAAGTGCGGCAATTCGCCATCGCTTTGATCTCTGAATTATTAAACGACCAAATAGTTGGTATGCTATCTTCTAAGCCTTCATTTGTAATATTGATTTTGTTAAGCACGGAAACCCTGTTATCTGTGTCCGTAGTTTCCATCCAATATGAATCTGAAGTATCTTTCTTATTGAGCAATTTAATGCCAAAGCGCTTCTCGCATCTGTGTTTAAAAAGTACCTCAGATATCTGGGATAGGACATCATGATCGATTTCATGTGGCAGCGTTTGTTCGTCAAGCTCTTGATGTGCTGCATATTGTATTACTTCTAAATTCAAGACACGTTGCATTAAACTCTCCTAATTGATGCATGCTTAGTATGGTTGCTCTTTATTATAATTGTAGCAATACCCAACAACATAACTCAAGGGTGAAATATATAAATTTTACATATAAATAATTCTTACTTTAATAACTTGTTTCTTTACTTTTAAAGGGATCGGCGTATATATGCCCTGCAAACAACGACTTCAAGAAAGCGGCTTTGCATGGCCAAGACAATTTCCTCCCCCTCAATACTGATCCCCGAAGCCTACACGTTCGACGACGTGCTGCTGCTGCCGGGCGCGAGCGATGTTTTGCCGGATCAGGTCGATGTTTCCACGCAGCTTACAAAAACGATCCGCCTGAACATTCCGCTGCTTTCCTCCGCTATGGATACCGTGACCGAAGCGGGCATGGCGATCGCCATGGCACAGAATGGGGGCCTCGGCATCCTCCACCGCAACATGAGCATCGAAGAGCAGGCCGAAATGGTCCGCCGCGTAAAGCGGTATGAGAGCGGCATGGTCGTAAACCCGATCACGATCGACCCCGATGCAACGCTGGGACAGGCGCTTGCCGTTATGCGCCAGCACAGTATTTCCGGCATTCCCGTCACGGAGAAATCCTCCGGCAAGCTGGTCGGCATCCTGACCAACCGCGACGTCCGTTTTGCCGAAGACCTGAAACAGCCCGTGCGTGAACTGATGACCGCCGAAGGTCTTGTAAAGGTTTACAACAAGGTGACGAAGGACGAGGCGCGCAGGCTTCTTCATAAAAACCGCATTGAAAAGCTTTTGGTCGTCGATGACGCCGAACGCTGTATCGGCCTTGTCACGGTCAAGGACATTGAAAAGGCGCAGAAATTCCCGAATGCCTGCAAGGATGATAAGGACCGCCTGCGCGTGGGCGCGGCCATTGGTACGGGCGAGGGGAACATCGCGCGCGCCGAGGCTCTGGCGGATGCCGAACTGGATGTTCTTGTTGTCGATACGGCGCACGGCCATTCCAAGGGCGTGATTGAAATGGTAGAGCGCGTCAGAAAGCTCCGCACCAACGGTTTGCAGATCATTGCCGGAAACATCGCAACGGGAGAGGCGGCGAAAGCCCTGATCGGCGCGGGCGCGGATGCGGTCAAGGTCGGGATCGGCCCCGGCTCAATCTGTACGACGCGTGTTGTTGCAGGTGTAGGCGTGCCGCAATTGACGGCGATCATGAATGTGGCCGAAGAAGCCTCCAAACAGGGTATCCCCGTTATCGCGGACGGCGGGATCAAATATTCCGGCGACTATGCCAAGGCAATTGCCGCCGGCGCGGATGTAGCCATGATGGGCGGCGCGTTCGCCGGAACGGACGAGGCGCCGGGTGAGATTATCCTTTATCAGGGGCGTTCCTATAAATCCTACCGCGGCATGGGCTCCGTCGGCGCGATGGTTCAGGGGTCGGCCGACCGTTACTTCCAGGGCGGTGTGAAGCAGTCGAACAAACTCGTTCCCGAAGGGATCGAAGGCCGCGTGCCATACAAGGGACCTGTCGGCAACGTCATTCACCAGATGGTCGGCGGTTTGCGCGCGGCCATGGGCTACACCGGCTGCGCCACGATTGCTGAGATGAAAGAACACGCCCAATTCGTCCGCATGACGGGCGCCGGCTACCGCGAAAGTCATGTTCATGATGTAACGATTACAGCCGAGGCGCCGAATTACCGAACGGAAAGCTGATAGATTCAAAAAAGCGGCTCGAAGGGTTGAAAGCCCTCCGAGCCTTTTGCCTTTTAGCAGCCTTACCTCTTGAACAATTTGGCAATGCCTGTCAAGAAAATGCCATGAGCGATAAAAAATATCTACGTTTGGCAGGTTTTAATCCGGATAAGGCAAGAGAGCTAAAGACCCGCAATCAAAAGATATCTGAACGTCTTTTGAGTATGTGCATGGAAGCGCAACGTATGCTTTTGCCGCACAATGGCCAGCCTGGCTTGGCGGGTATTCGCATTATTTTGGATGAAATCTTAAAAGAAGGGCTGGCTCCAAAACATGTTTTACGTGCGTGTTACAGATTGAAGTTATTGCTTCCTGATTTGGAAACCGGAAAATGCATCATTGGCAGGAATAATTTCTTGGATGTTCTAAATATTAAACAGATTGTCTGGTATCGGACGGGTATAAACACCGCGAGCACAGTTCTGGGATGTATGTCGAGGGAATGGGATAAATAAAAAGGCGGCTTATGTGCCGCCTTTTTTTATTCTCTAATCCTTTTGTTATTCCG
>QFNK01000206.1 GCA_003240795.1 Micavibrio aeruginosavorus
CATCAGCGTTGTTTCCGTCAGCATGGTCCAGCTCCTGATAGAGTTTGAACTCATAGGAACCGTTGTCCGCGATCGACAGTGTGAAGATCGTGATGCCGTTTGCAACGCCCGTGTAGGTATTGGTCTGGCTGTTGAACGAAACAGCGACCTGCTGTCCTTGGTGCGTCAGATTGCCGTTCAGGGCAGAACCACCGTAAGAAAACACATTGTTGCCGGAGAACGTGCCAGGGCCATCGCCGAAGAAGTTCGCCGTTACGCTGCCCGTTTCCGTGATAACGCCGCCTGCGAGGGCCGTCTCGTCAACCGTTTCAGTGGCAGGCGTGATAACCGGTGTCGTGTCGATATCATTGACGCAGATTTCCAGCGTTGCCGTGTCCGTATCACCGTCAAAGTCACGCAGCGTGTACGTGAAGGAGTCGATGCCCTGGGCATTGCCGTTCGCCGTGTAGGTGTAAACGCCGTTCTGGTCGATTTTCAGGACGCCGTGTGCGCCGTTGACCGTCAGCTGGCCATTGACCGGAACATCGAACGTCTGGTTGCCGAACGCAACCTTGACGACTTTGCCCGGCGTGTCCTGACCTGGATTGTCGTTGCTCGTAACGTTGCCGTTGATCGTCTCACCTTGATTGATGATGAAGAGGCCGTCATTGACAGCGTCAGGCGCGTCATCGAGGACTTTTACCGTGATCTTGCCTTCAACGGCATCGCCTTCGAAGTCTTTTGCGACAACTGTGAATTCGAACGAGATAACGTCGTCCGGATTCGTGCCGTCAGCATGGTCGATCTGTTCGAACTGCTCATATTTGTAGTTGCCCGTTGTTTTGTCGATCGCCATCGTGAAGATGACAAGGTTGCCCGCTTTACCGACATAAACGCCGTTTTCGATCGCAACAACGACTGGTACGCCGTTATGCGTCAGGTTGCCGCCGAGTTTAGAACCGGAGGAAACAAAAGAACCGTCCTTGAATTCGTATGTACCTGGCTTGTCTGCGCCGAATTCGGCAACAAGCTGGCCCGTGCGGACGAGGGAACCGTTCGCGAGGAACGTCTCATCAACGATTTCTTCTGCATTGCCAGGCGTCGGCTTGCCAGGGCAGCCGCAATCATACCATGTCGGCGCATCGTCTTTGATGTTGATGATGATCGGGGCAGGAGCCTTGTCACCGTCATAGTCGACGACATTCGTGCCGAACGTCAGCGTGATGATGTCGTTCTCATCATTGTTGTCGGCATGGTCGAGGTTTACGCGCTGAGTGTAAGTGAACGCGCCCGTTTGCTGGTTCAGCGTCAGTTCGAATGCAACTGGACCCGTTGCGCTGCCAACGCGGCCAAGGTAACCGCTCGGCGTGGATTCAACAACAATCGGAACACCGGAAGACATCAGAACGCCGCCCTTGACGGAACCGGAGGCTTCAAAGCTGCCTGTCGTTACGATCGTGCCTGCGCCGTCCTGACCGAAATCAACCGTCAGGTTGCCAGTTACTTCAACAGGACTAAGCTTTGTTTCATCGACTTCGCCCGTCGCGCCGCTTGCCGTAGGGGCATCGTCGGCTACAACGATTTGAACCGTCGTACCAACGGAGTCGCCATCGCCGTCACGTGCCGTCAGACCGAAATTCAGGACGATCTGGTCGTTCGCATCATTGCCGTTTGCGTGGTCGAGCTGTTCGAATTGCGTGAAATCGAAATCGCCGTCCGTAGGATCGATATCCAGTTGGAATACTTTAACGCCGTTCAGCGTCGTACCGACATAGGAGTTGCCGACAACCGTTACAACGATTGGAACGCCGTTGGAGGAAAGCTGGCCGCCCGTTTGGGAACCGCCGGAGGAGAAACCGCCGTTTGGCGCAACGCCGCCAGGACCGTCCGCACCGTAATCGATGCTGATGGAACCGGATGTTTTAACCGGGCCGTTCGCAAGGTTGGTTTCATCGATGAATTTCGCTGCAGGGCCGATCGCCAGCGGGCCCGAGTTTGCAGGCGGGTTGTTTGGCTGGTCAATGAATGGACGGCCTGGATCAAGGCGAGGCGCTTCATAGCTGAGCTGCGTCTGTCCGAGAGGACCAATATCCGGCTTGCCTTGGAAAGGCTCCGTACCCGGACGGCTGTTGAAGCCGTAACCGCCGCCTGCTGGACGGCCTGCGCCACCGGCAGCCGTTTCGATTTCAGCCAGCTCTTCCGCTGTAGGTTCTGCCTCAGGCGCTTTGTAAGCGAGCTTTGTCGCATTGCCCGGACCGATATCTTCTTTGCCTTCCATGTCTGCATCCGCGACTTTGGACTTACGGCCGACATTTTCTTTTTCTTCTTCAACAACCGCAACTTCCGGCGTGGCTGTTTTGCCCATCGCCTGGATGTTCGTGATCAGGTCGTCGCCCGTCACGATGCAGGTTTTGGAAGCGAGGTTGAGTTCAGGCGCATCCGCGCCTTTCATTGCCTGCTCATAGTTCGCGATAACGATTTTTCCGCCGTTTTCGAAGTTGATGACCATCTGGCCATTCTTCATGTCCGCGCCCTGTGTTTCCGTCAGGTCGAAATCAAGGAGGTATTTCTGACCTTTTTCCAGAGTAACTTGTTCCGTGGCGCCATCTGCCGGGACGCCGATTTTGATGAGGTCATTGGCTGCTGCGCGGTTGTCATTGATACCGCCGAGGCCTTCGAACAGGAGTTTAGGGTCAACCGCCGTGCCATCTGCCAGCGTCAGCGTGTTGCCGTTGTCTACGAAAGACTGGAAATTGTTGATCGTGACGTTGCCGCCTTCGACAAAGCTGATAACCAGCGAGCCATTGCCATCAAGTTTCAGGCCGTCAATATCCGAAGGGGAGAATGACAGTTTCGCGTTTTCATTCGCGGGAAGATCATAGTTCACCGATGTGTTAGCGCTCGGTACGGCCATAATGATGTTGTTGGATGCCATGACTCAATAACTCCTTGTTTTTTGTCCTCGTTACACAGGGCAGCTGTGTTGAACGCCTAATTCTTTAACAGTTTATTAAGGCGAACGCTAAGGGTTTTACCTGAACTAGCCTTTTATGTCAAACATTATGTTAATTGTCTCTTCACTATTTTTGAGAGGCAAAAATTAACCATTTTGCTTGCAATGCTTATGCCACCTCGAACCCGCCAAAAAGACGGTATTTCAATGATGTGTACTCGACTAAACCATACTTGCCGCCTTCTTTGCCAATTCCTGATTCCTTAACGCCGCCGAAGGGCGATAAGTCGTTGGAAAGCAACGGCTCGTTAACACCGACCATCCCGTATTCGAGGGCATCGCTGACGCGCCAGACCTGGCCCATATCGTTGCTGTAGAGATAGCCGGCCAGCCCGTAAGGGGTATCGTTCGCACGGGCAACAACGTCCTCTTCGGTCTTGAAGGCATAAAGTGCCGCAACGGGGCCGAAAATTTCATCCTTGGCCAGAGGCTGATCCTCGGGAGCGTCCACGATCAATGTCGGCTCGTAAAATGTCCCGCCGAGCGCATGGCGCTTGCCGCCGGTCAGAACCCGCGCGCCCGCCTTGACGGCAGAGGCGACCATTTCTTCAATCTTTTCAACGGCTTTATCGTTGATCAGCGGGCCGATGGCCACATCTTTCTCCCATCCCGCGCCGACTTTCAGCGCCTGAAGCTTCTTCAGAAACAGCGCGGAAAACGCCTCCATCACCTCGTCATGGACGAAAATGCGGTTGGCGCAGATACATGTCTGTCCGGCATTGCGGAATTTGGAGGCGATCGCGCCGTCCGCCGCCTTTTCGAGATCCGCGGACGGAAACACGATAAAAGGCGCATTGCCGCCCAGCTCAAGGGAGATTTTCTGCACATGCTCCGCCGCCCCGGCCATCAGGGTCTTTCCGACGGCCGTCGATCCGGTG
>QFNK01000207.1 GCA_003240795.1 Micavibrio aeruginosavorus
GACGCTGCATACCCGCAAAGGGGAAGGATTTTAAGGTTTTGGTCCCGTGCATGCGCGGCAATATCGTTCATCAAACGGCCGGCCGCCCCGGTTCCGCGCAAGGCTTCGGGCGCAAAAACATACTTGATAGTTAATACACCACCCTCGTTTTTATAATCGGCATAAGCCGTTTCCCCTGATTCGATCAGTTCGAAACGAGATTTCTGAGCGTTATTCGTCATTGAAAGAGCCATACAGTAACTATAGCCCGCCGTAATAACTATTCCAGCCCTAAAGCTTCAAGGATCGCGCTTGCTTTACTTTGGCTTGCCGGCAAAGCTCTAGATCGCCGTCCCTGTCATCATCCCGGTCGTCCGCAGCGTAAAACGAAACGGCAAGGCGAAGATCAGCCTTCGCGGATTGCCTTCTGGCGGAATTTTCGGCATCGCGGACACGTCCCGCGATCAGGCGATTGCGTTTATCAGACATTATACTCTCTATGACTATTATGGATTTATTGGAGCGGTGAGGGCATTCATATTTAAACTTTAAATACATGATATTAAAAGAAAAATATGAGCACAAATACAAACGATACCCCCAATCATACCCCCAGAAGGAAATACATGACGATTTTGTATCCGCTCGTGTTCGTTGGCGATATTACACAATCATCCCTATGAAGACAATCGCCATTAATAGTCAGCAGCATAGAGCAGAAGGGTACTATGATATTTTCGATGCTGCCATTCTTGAGCCAATGATAGTGTTAAAAAGGAAGCATGTCTGATTTAAGTTTTCCTACTATTTCAAACGAAATCTTAAGAAATTAGAAAAAGTTTGGGATGAAATTTAAAACTCTTAAAACTGATTAGAAAGTAAGCACCTGCTATAAAAGGGAAACAGGAAGTCAGAAAAACTATTTTTGAAAATATTTGATGGATACACATGTTGTCACATAACGATTTAGAACAGTTTTTATTTCAAAAAGCACCTCCTGTCCTTGGGGAAAACGAAGTCCGTGAATTAGAAAGGATAGCATCTCTCGACGTTAGCGATTTTAAAGAAGCGGATGTACGGGAGGAAATAATAAATCCAATCCTAAAAATTATAGGCCATCAAAAAGGGCAAGAATATTCTGTAGAAAGAGAAAAGCATATTCGCTTCGTTGGTCGAAAAGATAAGTACATTGATTATAATCTTACAATTTGGGAACAAAATTTTTGGCTGATTGAGGCCAAGCGTCCGGATCAGAACCAAAAGTCATTTGCTTATAAAGAAGCACAACAGGCGATGGAATATGCAGCACATCCAGAGATACGAGCAGCATTGGTTGTGCTTTGCGATGGAATAAAACTGGAGATATTTGACAGAGATGAGAATGTTGAAGCGCCTATTTTGTCGATCCTCATCAAGGAAATAACCCAAGAATATAATGCTATTGCAAAATATTTAGACCCTTTAAACGTATGGTTCTTTTATCGAAGAAGATTATTAAAAGAGCTCACAAGAGCTTTTGAAAAGGAAGGAAATTTTACTCGAGTCGAAGAATTTAAAAAATCTATGGATCGACATCTTGATAAGATGAGGGGCCAAATTTTAGATAATTACAGAGCATCGATAAAAAAAGATAATAATAAATATCCTGATATTTTACGCTCGGCCACAATAGAAGACATCGTAGAAGCCCATTTTTTTGTGGAGCATTCAGTACCTGCGATGGAGATTATGAGCAATATATTGTTAGAGGAGTGCAAAAAGACATCAGCGTTTAAAATAATATACAGAATATTTCCTGACGACCCACGCGATGCTAACGATGCCTATTTCGTGAATGCGTTACACTTTTTGATCCGACTGGACGCAAGTGAGTTGCAACTAGATTGGGCCCCCGATTGGTTGGGTGGGCAGAATTGTCGCAGTGATAAATCAAACCTTTTAAAAAAAATAATACCGCTACTATTAGATCATTTTTCTACCGATGAACCACGTAAAATAATATCTTTAACCGCCGCAGCTTATCGCCGATTAGCTAAAATTCTGTGTATTTCAAATCCTGATATGTGGAAAGTTGCAGAACTCAAACATGTTGCCACTAGATTTTTCTACTCCGAATTTTCGTGGGAACAGCACGTATCTTCCGCAGAAAGAAATTTGATCGGACAATGGAACAATATTGCCTTGATGGAAACCGCCGAGTTTGTAAGACGCCATAAGCCATCGAACGGAAAATTTAACACGAACAAAGCAAAAGCTGAATTTTTGAAGATATTGGAAACTGAAAAAGCCCTTTTATCCAAGTTTCCCAACTATGGACAACTCCGCTCGGAAGCTAATACTGGCGAACTTTACCCTACTGATATTTCTTGTGTTCTTTATGATAATTTGGGACATGGAGCATTATGCGTTCTGAAAGACAATGGAAAATGGCGCGAATATGTTTTATCTAAGCATAAAAATCTGATTTTAGAACTAGCTGCCCTAGGATCGTGGTCAGCGCAAGAAATTTTAGGCAAGAATATTTACTTCGGAAATAAGCACGAAATAGCCAGTGAACGATTTTTTTATGGCGATGAAGCACTCTACATTACAATGACTAAGGCCTATGCTCCGTAAAGCTCTGCTGTTTAGACATCTGGCATTTTCAAGTCATTGGAATATGGGCACACATATTTTCCTCTCTATATGTGTGCCCACGAACAGTCGTTTCTTGATTATCTAACAGCGCCTCTTTGAGATAATATATCTCTACAAACATAAGGTGTAAGCTCATCATTCCAGAAAGCTTGTATGCGTCCTTTATTAATCATGACATATGTTTGCTTATAGCCAGTGTAGCCACCCATTCTATTTTTCGCATTATATTCAAAGCAGGTATGCCATCCATAAATAGTTTTTGAAGAAAACTCTCCTCGATCTCCTTGAACTGACTTCCACCCTTTAAATGGTTGACCGTATGGGAAACGATATTGGGCACTCTCAGGATCAACCAAACCTAATTTCAAACGTGCTTTAATAAGATTTTGCCAGTTTTCGGGATATGGGCCGTAATCGGCATTTGCCAATTCTTGATGACTTGGTGGCCGTGATGCACACCCTACTAACACAGGTATAAATGTAGTGATAATTAACAAAATTAATGCCATTTTTTTCATTCTCTGTCTCCTTGTTACGGTTAAAAACCACCAGCAGGGCTCTCTGGTGGCCGGGAGTTTGTAACCGTGACTTTAGGAAACGGCGCGGCAATCTTTAGCCGCGAGGCTTGGACATACACTGCCGCCTCCCGACCATAAGTCGAGAAGCAGCATCATTCCGGCTGATGCCAACCGCCTAAAATCAGGGTTACAAAGCCCTAGATCAGTGCCCTGACTGATCCGCATTCACTTTAAATGAATGTAGGAGGCTTAGGAAAGATAAAAGTTTGAAAAAACTACTAAATTAAGGCTTTTCTATTCCAAAAATTTCATAACCGATCATAGCTACGGACTTTGCCTGTTCCAAGCTGTTGTACGGCGTTCCTGTATTCATGTGTTTCATTATAAACTCCCAATGTATGCCTTCCTCTGTTTTTCCTTCCAGCCACGCCCTGATTTTAGAGATGCGGTAATAGTTTTTGTTCCCCCTCATTTTTAAAGTATGTGGCTCTGGCTCAGGCAGTATTTCACGCAGTCTCCAGTTACATATTGTCTGCAATGAAACATTTAGCACCAACGATAACTCACGGCTTGTAATAACGCCCCATGTTGGGCGTAATTCAAATTTTGACCAATCAGGGTTTATGTTTTGGGGCACTTTTTTCATTGATAACGTAAGCTCTTCTTCCATTGTGAAACCTATAAAACCTACGAAACCTCTTCTACCTTCCATGCCTCC